>WAHY01000008.1:86283-95801 GCA_009873635.1 Nitrospinota bacterium | reverse complement strand
CCAAACCTACTAAAATTCCTGCAATCAAAACCCCTCGATCCAAGGGAATTCTGGAGGAGTTGGGCAAGCTGGAATCAAAGATGGTAATACCACCAACCAAAAATATGATTGAAGAGCTTGACCAGTTGGCACGTTTGGAAAAACCAAAAAAAAAGCGTGTGGTCACCAAACCTGTTAAGTCTGTTTCAGAGGAGACTTTTCGTGAACTGGAGTCTTTAAAAAATAAAAAGGTTGATGAGGTGAAAGCTGTTGCTCCTGTGCCCCTGCAAGAAGATATATTGAAAAACTTTGATGAACTTAAGATGGAAGAAAGTCTGGTAGAAACCTCTTCAAAAGAAGTTCTAAAAGAGACCCCATCAAAACCGGCTCCCGAAAAAGAGAAGCTTAAGAAAACCATTGCTCCAGAAAATGATTTACTGAAGGAATTACAGCAACTGGCCATGCTGGATTCAAGCCCTGCTTCTGAAGTGAAATCCAGCGTGCAGGAACCCAGGATAAGCACTCAAAAAGGTAGTGAATCGTTTAATTCTATAGCAGAGAAATTAAGTTCTTTATCCATTGAGTCTGATCCTGTTAGAGTGGAAGTATCCAGCGCAAGGCTGGACTCTTCCAGTTTTAAAAGTAAACTTCGTACCTTGCCTAAGCCCTCAAGAACTGTGACGGAATCAGTGGAAGAAGATTCGTTTGTGTTGGCGAAAAAAGATGGTCTGCCGGGCGCTGATGTGCAAACGTTGTATGTAGGTATGATCAAGGAGAAAGTTTATAAAAACTGGAGAGAACCTTTAGCACAAGAACACAACCAGGAAACTGTGGTTTCATTTTATATTTTCCCAAAGGGAAATGCTGATAAACCCGTTATCAAGAAAAGCTCCGGAGTGGAGGCCCTGGACACCCTTGCTGTCAAGGCGATTCTGGACTCCGTGCCTTTCCCTGAGTTTCCAAAGGGATTAAAGGCATCAAACCTTCATCTAGAAATGTACTTCAAATATGTTCCCAAAGACGATTAGATCCTGTTTCAGTTTCATTCTTGTATTAATTTCGTTGGTGTTGGTGCCGATGCATAATGGGTTTACGGCACCAAGAGCCCGTATTGATCTTGAGCTTGAGACCCGGAAAAAAGTTGATCTGGCGATTGCGGACTTCGTGGTGAAAGGTGCGGATGTCATGGGAATTGCCAAAGAGGCGAAACTGATTTTGAAAAGGGATTTGCAGCTTTCCGAATGGTTTTCTCCCTTGCAGGAGGCAGTGTTTGAGGAATTGGAAAAAATGGAGCGTTCAACTTCTAAAGTGGACTATAGAAGCTGGCGGCAGGTAGGAGCCCAATGGCTTATCAAAACTGAATTTAGCGATGTGGCGAACGGCAAGGGACAGGTTCTTACTTTTAGACTTTATGATGCGGTGAACAAAAGGTTTCTACTTGGCAAACGTTATAAGTCTTCGCGAGACTTGTTAAGAAAAACCGTTCATCGTTTTGCGGATGAAGTGGTTCTGCAGTTAACGGGGAAACGCGGTGTTGCCCAAACTCAGATTGCTTTTCTGAATCAGGAAAATTCAGGTAAGGAAATCTATCTAATAGACTTTGATGGGCATAACCTCAGGCGGATAACCAATGACCATACTGTAAATTTGAGTCCGGCATGGTCTCCAGATGCGAACTGGATTCTTTATACATCGTATGCGGCACGTAACCCAGATTTGATAATGATCGATTCTTCCGGGAAGCAAAGGCAGACTCTCCACCGCCTTCCGGGGCTGAATGCCGCACCGGCATGGTCTCCTGACATGCAGAGTATTGCATTGGTGTTAAGCCGGGATCAAAATTCTGAAGTTTATATCTTAAACAAAGATCGTAAACTGAAACGTTTAACACGCCATTTCAATATTGATACATCGCCTGCATGGTCTCCTGATGGAAAAAAAATTGTTTTCACCTCCGACCGGTCAGGAACCGGTGCTCCTCAAATTTATATAATGGACTCCGCAAAGGGTGACCAGGCGAAGGTCACTCGCATTTCTTTCGGGTCATCTTATAACGATAACCCTGCGTGGTCTCCCAATGGTGACCAGATTGCCTACACTTCAAGGGTGGGGAGAAAATTTCAAATAAAAATATATGACCTAAATACAAATAGAGGCTCAATCTTGACTTCAGGGGCAGGAAGCTTTGAGCAACCGAGTTGGTCTCCTGATGGCAGGTTTATAATCTATCGTAAGAGAGAAAATAATAGATATAACCTGTTTATCCAGAAAGTTGGGAGTGACGAAGCCAGACAATTGACTTTCTCAGGCAATGGGCATAGCCCTTCGTGGTCTCCTTATTTGAAAAATTAATTTACATTTGGGGTATAAAATTTAAGGTTGTCTCCCGAAATGGGTTTGCTTTACTGTTTTAAATGTACAACTTATTGTTTTATATATTTAAAATCATTAGTTTGGTTTATCAGTTACTGCGAAAAAATTACATGAATCCATATAATTTTTGTTGTAATTTTAATATAATTATAGGATTATATTAGCACACAATAATAATTTAAGTGCAATAGATTCTGAAACTTAGTTCCACTATGTTTCCAGGTAAAGCTATTTTGGTATAATAAATTTTGATTGATTAATATTATCGGGGAAAAATTTTAGGCGAGGACTACATATGAAAACTATGAGTTGGAAGGCGGGCATCACTTCATTATTCTGTATTTTTTTAACGACGGCATGTTCGAAGCAACTTATGCCTCCGGAGATTGAAAATTCTGCAAATGCAATTGAAGGTACTGACTTTACAGCTTCTGGATCAACAGAAGAAAATAATAGCAGAACTGACGGTTCCGCAGATGCAGGTTTTTTCAGTGAGGAGCCAATTCTGGAAAAAGGTTCTACGGGGTCTTCGTTTGGAAGCTCTAGTAGTTCTGCCGGGTCAGATAACTTAGCAAGTATCGGATCTGAATCAGGCTCATTGGGTGGTTCTGGTAACGAAAACTTTGGATCCTCTGGTCAGGCAAATATTGGTAATGGTTCTGCCGGTTCTTTCAGTGCTAATCCTTTTTCAGGTGGCTCTGGTGGCTCTGGTGGTACAGCTGGTTTGGGCGATAATGGTGGGTCTACGGATTCAAGTTCAACAGGGTCTATGGACTCAGGTATTCAAGAGTCTAGATTGCAGTCTTTCCAGACGACAGATGACTTGAAAGATATTCATTTCAAATTTGACAAATATGACTTGGATGCTGAAGCCAAAGATACCCTAAAAAAGAATGCTACTTTTCTAAAAAACAATCCGAACCTGCATGTAGAAGTTCAAGGGCATTGTGACGAGAGAGGGACAAATAACTATAATATTGCTCTGGGAGAGCGTCGGGCCCATTCTACCAAGCAATATTTAGTGTCTCAGGGTGTGGATTCCGGTAAGGTTCATGTCATAAGTTACGGTGAAGAGAAGCCTTTCTGCCTTACTAGCGGTGAAAGTTGCTGGTACCAGAATCGCCGGGCACATTTTATGGTTTCAAAATAATTTTTCTCTTTTTAACGGTTCTCGATAGAATCGTATATAATATGGCCGCTTTGGGGATTCATCCCTGACGCGGCCTATTTTTTTGGTAGAAATAAATTGGAAACCAACAAACTTTGGTTATTTAAGAAAGAGCATAATTCATGATGATAAAGAAGGTCTTCAAAATTTCTTTCTTTTTACTGTTTATAATTTTTTCTCCGATGAATTCTTTTGCCCAGCTTTTTGGTGCCGATGATGAAGATTTGCGAAAAATAGAGCATGAATTAAAAAAGCTGAACTTTCACTTGGAAAATTTAAAGAATACAGATGCCAGCTTGCAAGGGCAGCAAGAAAACCTTTTACTACAGATTGAGGAGATTAAACAAATTCTGCCTCAATTACAGGGAGCCGTAGAGCTCAACAAGTCACAAACTATTTCCAGTCTAAATAAAACAAATACCAAACTGGATGATTTGCAAGCAGAAGTTAAAAATCAGGTTTTGAATAAAATCCACCAGCAAAATAAGATTCTCGAACAATTTCGGATGGAGCAGGAAAACCTGAAAGAAGCTCTGGCGCAAGATATGGAAAAATTTGAACAGGGCAGCAAAACAAACTTTAAAGAATTTTCAACGGCCAATGAGCAGACTTTGAGACAAGTTGTCCAACAACTTGAATTACAGAGCGCTACAAATAAAAAAGGATTTGATGATACGATTGCACTATTTCGAACGGAAGTCATCCCTGCTATGGCTGAAGAAAATGAAAAAATCCGTCAGTTGATGATAAAACAATTGACTCAGGCTAGTATGGAAACCCAGAAGAACCTCGAGGCCTTCTCCACAAAAAATCAGCAGTTGAACCAGGGGTTGATTGGAGTCCTTGAGAAAAGCCTGAAGCAAGGTCAGGATGCAAAAGCTTTGCTGGATACGATAAGCGAAGATATGGGGACAATTAAAGAGAGTCTCGTGGGGACCAATCAAAACCTAGCTGATAGCCATTCTGCGATTGCAGAACTTAAAACTGCAATTAACGTCACGAACAAAAACTTGACCGTTGCTGATGAAAAAATGAACAAGCTGGCGGTAAGCCTGAAAGCATTGAAAGCTCAAAACTCAACAACAGACGAAGTCCTTGCTTCCCTCAAAGCTGAATTGGAACAGGCCGGTAAGTTTAATAACTTAGCAGATGAAAAGTTCAACAAACTTATAGATCTTTCATCAAAACTTGCAACGAACTCAAAAGAACTTGAAAGCTCGGTTTTAGATCGGTTAAAGGATTCTGCGAAAAATGAAGATGTACGTGCTACCAAGGTCGATCTTGCTAATGAGAAACTTTCCCGTCTTATTGAAATACTGAAAACGATTGTTAAGGAGCAGACAAAGCTGGATTTGGTTGCTACTACTTTAAGAGATATCCAAAAAGAGCAGAAAGTCCTGAAATTGGATTCGGTTGCTACTACTTTAAGCGATATCCAAAAAGAGCAGAAAGTTTTACAAAAAGTTCAATCTGATTTTGTGAAAAAACAAAAAGCTATCAAAGATGCACTTGCCGATTTGCGTCGAAAAGCGAATGTCAATATCTCACGTAACGAAGATATTAAAAAAGCTATCGGTCAATTAAGTCCCGCCAAAAAATAGCACAGTCAGCCAACTGTGCGGCCGGGCAAAAAAACAGAAATGACCGATCGATGACTTTTATTGCTCTGCCTCAATATGGCTAAAACTACTACTATTTTTATTTGCCAGGAGTGTGGGCACCAGGTACCGAAGTGGATGGGGAAGTGCCCGGAATGTATGGCCTGGAGCAGTTTTGTCGAAGAAGTATCACGACAGACATCATCTTCTCGGAATTCCAAACGAACCTCAGAGCCCTCAGCATTAATCCCAATCACTGAAGTACAGTCTGTTGTTGAAAATCGTTTGACCACCGGTATTGGAGAATTCGACAGAGTTCTTGGTGGAGGCATGGTTGAAGGATCACTGATCCTGATTGGCGGGGAGCCTGGTATAGGAAAATCTACTCTTACTTTACAAAGTATGGGGCATTTGGCTCGGGTTGGGAAAAAAGTTCTATATGTTTCAGGTGAAGAGTCGGGCTCGCAGATTAAGCTCCGCGCTGATCGGCTGGATGCTTTGTCAGACAATCTTCTGGTTTGTTCAGAGATCTGTGTTGAAGATATTATCCAATGGATAGAGAACGTTAAGCCAGATGTGCTGGTGTTGGATTCTGTACAAACTTTTTTTACTTCAGAATTGCAATCCGCACCGGGAAGCATTGGCCAGGTGCGCGAAGTTGCTTTTAAAATTTTTCAGATTATCAAGCAACGTAACCTTCCTACACTTTTAATTGGCCACATCAATAAAGACGGAGCAATAGCCGGCCCTAAATCTTTGGAACATATTGTGGATACCGTGGTGTATTTTGAGGGAGAGCGTGGCCATTCATACAGAGCTCTAAGAGCGACTAAAAACCGGTTTGGTCCTACTCCTGAAATAGGCGTGTTCCAAATGGCGCCAGAAGGTTTGGTGGCGGTGGAAAACCCTTCTGAATGGTTCTTGTCAGAGCGTCCGGAAAACTCATCAGGCTCTGCAATAGCGGCTACACTGGAAGGCAGCCGTACATTGCTGGTTGAGGTGCAGGCGTTGGTCAGCACATCCTCGTCCATAGGCATGCCGAGAAGAATGGCTACTGGATTTGATCAAAACCGTATGTCATTGTTAATCGCTATTATTGAAAAACGAATGGGGCTTCAGTTACAGGGGGAAGATATCTTTGTGAATCTGGCGGGAGGCATAAAAATTACTGAACCTGCTCTTGACCTTGCGGTAGTGGCGTCCATTGCGGGCAGTTTTCGGGACAGGGTTATAGACCCCGAAACTGTTCTGATAGGGGAAGTGGGTTTGACAGGGGAGGTTCGCTCGGTCATGCAATTAGACGCCCGAATTTTGGAAGCTGTAAGATTGGGGTTTAAACGCTGCATCATACCGTATAGCGCAAAAAAAATTAAAAACCTTTCGGGAAAAGATATTGAGTTAATATTTGTGAAAAACCTTACTGAACTTTTTGAACACCTGTTTGAATAACAAGATATGAATGTATGCGCGATAATTCCCGCAGGGGGTCAGGGAACCCGAATGGGAGGAACAGTCCCTAAACAGTTTCAGGCTTTGAGGGGAAAGCCTGTCCTGCATTACACCTTAAAAACGTTTCAAGAGTCTGGACTTATAGATTCTCTGGTGCTGGTGGTACCAGAGAAAGAACTGGCAAATGCCCGGACCGACTGGCTGGGCTCTCCCCCATTAGTGAAACAAGTTGTAATGGGAGGGGAAAAAAGGCAGGACTCTGTTTTTAACGGATATAAGGCTCTTCCGAAGGATACGGATATCGTTCTGGTTCATGATGGCGTGCGTCCTTTTTTATCGAAGAAAATGATTCAGGAAACGATTGATGCTGCTGAAAAATTTGGCGCGTCGATCACTGCCATTCCTGTGAATGACACCATCAAACAGGTAGATGAATCAGGTAAGGTTCAGCGTACTGTTGAACGTGAGGGTTTGTGGCGTGTTCAAACTCCACAGGCTTTCCGTTATGATTTGCTCGGTCAGGCGTTTCAAAATGCCCAAAAAGATTCCTTTTATGGCACTGATGAAGGAGCTTTGATTGAATATATGGGGCAACCGGTAAGGGTCGTAGATGGATCTGAGTGGAATCTCAAAATTACCCGTCCTGAAGACCTGGTTTTGGGCGAAAGCATTGTTACGAAACTTTTCCCTGATATTTAAAGATATATCCCATAGCAGCCTAAAAAGTCTGCTTCCAGATACCTTTCTTGTCATCTAATAAACGTTAAAAAATATCAATCAACCTTACTCAGGGAGGATAAACAATGTTGCAACCCGGAACCGATGCGCCTGACTTTTCAGTGAACGATCATAATGGTAATACAATCAATCTTAAGGATTACAGGGGTAAAAAAGTAATACTTTGGTTTTACCCCAAGGCCGATACCCCTGGATGCACTATGGAGGGCCAGGGATTTCGTGATGACTTTAAAAATTTCGAAGAGAAAAATGTCCAGATTTTTGGGGTCAGTCTCGATAATGAAGCGGATAATAAAGCTTTTGCAGAGAAATTTTCTTTCCCCTATCCCCTTCTTTGCGATGTTAACCGGGAAGTTGCCTTAAGCTATCATGCTGTAAAAAATGTTGAAGACCAGTATGCGGCTCGTATCAGTTATGTAATCGGAGAAGATGGCAAGGTTCTCGAAAGTATTGAAAGTGTTGATACCAATACCCATTCAAAGGATTTATGTTCCCGCCTTTGATCTTTTAGCGATGAGAATTAGAAGCTCATAAAGCTCCGAGTTTCCTTTGGTCAGTCGGTTAGTCCCACGCTGTGTGGGTTGACGGGGTGCAGTTTGGGGGGTATGATTCTTTCTTAAATTTTCTGCATGGAGCGAAGCATGGGGTACAAAGAATCTTATATGCCCGAACCCTTGGATGAGGGACAAAAGAAGACTAAAAAAGAAATATTGAACACCAGGATTTCTCCAGTCGACTTTGAGACCATTAATGATGTGGGGGACTTGGTAGAGTCGTTTCAATCGGCGTCTATACAGGCGAGAAATCTCGGGCAATGCGCTAAAATTTTCGGCAAAATGCTTCAGGATGAGGAAAAGCCTACTATTTTCCTTGGTCTCGCGGGTCCGCTTATAGCGGCGGGTCTCAGAAAAGTCATCCGTGACATGGTCCATTATAATATGGTGGATGTTATTGTTTCCACCGGTGCGATTTTATACCAGGACTATTACAACGCTCTGGGAGGCGGCCATTATTATGGCAGTCCAAATGCTGACGACACGAAATTGAGGGAACTTTTCATCAACCGTATTTATGACACATACGTTGATGATGAGTTATTTGTTGATGACGATACCCTGGTCGGCAGGTTTGCTGATACTTTGGAACCTGGAAACTACTCCAGCAGAGACTTTATCTACAGGCTTTCAGAAACGATTGATGATGATGAATCCATCCTTGTTACTGCCAGAAAACATGATATTCCGATTTTTTGTCCTGCTCTCAATGACTCCAGCCTGGGAATAGGGTTGACGGAGCATTACTACTCGGCCCGCAAAGAAGGCCGCAAACCCATTACAATTGATTCTATTCGTGATAATTACGAACTGACTCAGGTTGTAGTGAACTCTAGGCGTACCGCGGCTTTTTATGTCGCGGGAGGAGTGCCCAAAAACTACGTCAATGACTCTGTGGTCATGTCCTATATATTTGGTAAGGATACAGGTGGGCATAAATATGCCCTGCAAGTGACTACGGATTCTCCCCACTGGGGTGGGCTGAGTGGAAGCACGCTTGCTGAGGCGCAGTCGTGGGGGAAAGTCAATAAGGAAGCAACACACTGTATGGCGTTTGTTGAACCCAGCGTTTCTCTTCCATTAATTTATGGGCATGCGTTTCAAAAAGGTCTTTATAAGGGGCGGCCTCGAATGGAGTTTGAATGGGAAGACGACACCCTGAAAAAACTTTCCCGCCACTGAACAACGCCCGGTAATAAATAGCAGTAAATCATCAGTTATTGCTCGTTGGCCCCACGCCTAGTGGTTGAGGTCGAGAAATACCCGCGCCTGATCTATATGTGAAGAGGATTCAAGTTTGGACTTGATGTTTGCCGCCAAAGTCCGAGAGCCTTCCATGCTTTGGTCTGGTTCAACTTTAATAAAGACATCCAGAATATTTTTTCCTTTAATATGGTGCACCCGGAATTCGGACGGCACAATATTTTCCTCCAGTTCTGAAATCAATGGCTGGGCAATATCTATCAGCTCATTTCTGGTAATAGGATAGATGGTTTCGAATTCTTTGTCGGGTTCGCCATCTACATGAACGAGTACATCCTGAATATTATCGAAAGCATTAGTAAGATTGCGTCGTACAGTTTCAGCGACCCGATGACCCTCGGTTACAGTCATTTCGGAGGCAACCAGAATATGAACATCTATGAGAACTTCTCCGCC
>WAHY01000008.1:60761-86183 GCA_009873635.1 Nitrospinota bacterium | reverse complement strand
CGTAAATCATGAAAGTGAAGAACTTCTGGTATGTCTTTTAAAATTGCATGGATCTTTTCAGTGTGTTCATCGCTCAGGGCTGTGTCCATCAAATCCCGTACCCCTGCCCGGGTAATGTCAAATCCAACCTTCACAATCATGGCACCGACCACTGAGCCAGCCAGAGGGTCCATAAAAGAGAATCCTTGCGATGCTCCAATAATTCCTATTAAAGCTGCAATCGATGAAATCGCATCGGTTCTGTGGTGCCATGCATTCGCTATCAAAGAAGGGCTTTGGGTCTGCTCCCCGACTCTACGCGTATAATGAAAAAGTCCTTCATTAATAATAATTGAAAGCAGCGCGGCACAAGCAGCCAGCATGCCCGGCATTTCCCTGGAACCGTTGTTGATCGCTTCCCATGTTTCATGGATAACGCCTATGCCGGTTGCGATGATGAGCAACCCGATAACGGTGGCCCCGATAGTCTCAGCACGTCCATGCCCATAAGGGTGGTTCTCATCCTGAGGTATCTTGCCTATTCGGTGGGTGAAAAGAACTATAGCATCTGTCACTAGATCAGATAGTGAGTGGATAGCATCTGCGACCAGAGCAACACTGTTCCCGAGAATTCCTCCTGCAAACTTGAAAATTGTAAGCAGTAGATTGGCAACAGCACCAATAATAATGGCTTTGATTCCGGAGGTCATGGTTCAACAAAGAGAAATTAAAAAGTAGCCGCAGGTAGCAACTGGGCAAGTGCTTATAAACCAGGCTATTGCTCGTTGGCCCTACGCCTAGTAGCAAGGCTCTTAATAATTTTAACATTGGCGGCTGGAAAAGGGTATGTCTCCAAATCTTTTGCCTGGATCCAGGTCCACTCATCGCATTGCGAAGGAGAAACTTTGCCTGAACGCAGTCGGCAAAGGAAAACATGCAAGGTTACCCTGAAGCGGGTATAGCTGTGTTTAATGACCATTAGTTTTTCGTCCAAGTGGAGAGTCACACCCAGCTCTTCTTTGATTTCGCGGTGCAGGCATTGTTCGGGTGATTCGCCAGGTTTGAATTTGCCCCCTGGAAATTCCCATAACCCACCCATAAGCCCTCCAACTTTCCTTTTCTGGATGTAGATATTGTTACGTCGAAAGATGACGGCAGCACTGACTTCAATTTTCGCGGAAGGGGACTTTTGTTTTTGAGGTGGATATAGATCCTGTTCCCCGTTTTTCTGGGCGTTGCAAAGTTGTTTCAGTGGGCATAGCAGGCAAAGGGGATTTTTAGGCAGACATACTGTGGCACCTAGTTCCATGAAGGCTTGATTAAAATTGCCGACTCCTTTTTCTGGAAGCAGGGCTTGCATGGTTTCCCATAAAATATTTTCTGATTTCCGGTTGCTCCCGTTTTCTTTGAGCAAAAAAATCCGCGACAAAACCCTTTTAACATTTCCGTCAAGAACTGGTACTTTCTGGTCAAAGGCGATGCTTAAAACTGCTCCCGCTGTATAACGACCGACACCGGGAAGTTTAAGAATTTCATCCATCGAATCCGGAACCTTGCCTGAATGATTTTTAAGGATTATTTGAGCGGATTTTTTCAAATTTCGCGCACGGGAATAATATCCCAGCCCTTCCCAATGTTTTAATACTGTAGACTCCCGGGCCCTGGCAAGCTTTTGCACGGTGGGGAAAGATTTCATCCAACGCTCAAAGTACGGGATGACTGTTTTCACCTGGGTTTGCTGTAACATGAACTCTGAAACAAGAATACGGTAAGGGTTTCTATCGTTTCGCCAGGGCATTTCCCTCTTTTCTTCTCCGTACCAGTTCAGTAATTTTTTTTGCAGAGTTTTTAGACAGGTACCTTTTGGTGGATTGGCAATATCACTCATGGATAGAGGAACCTCATACTCCTATAGCGTTTTTGCTCCAAATGACTTTGTGGAGTTGAGTCTGCAGACGCACGGCTAATTTATCTTCCAGTATCCATTGAGACAGATCTTTCAAGTCGAGCTTGTCATACACCGGAGAGAACAAAATCTGGTTGGTTGGGTTTATACTTTTCAACAAGTCACGACTCCATTCATAATCGGCACGATCAAGCAGTACAAATTTTAACTCGTCATGCTCGGAAAGAAACTCCAGATTTTGAAGATGGTTTTTTTTGTCTTCTCCACTTCCGGGGCACTTGATATCGACGATTTTGATGACTTTTTCCGGAACCCTGTCGATCGGAATGGCCCCGCCTGTTTCCAGCATCACCTTATAACCTTTTTCCAGGAGAGCTTCCATAAGTGGGTAAACATCTTCCTGCATCAAAGGTTCACCGCCGGTGATTTCGACCAGGGGCAGAGAAAAAGTTTCTACCTGTTGAACGACTTCTTCCAAAGAGAGTTCACGGCCTTCATGAAAAGCATAGGCGGTATCACACCATGAACATCGTAAGTTGCAGCCTGTTAAACGGACAAAGATACAAGGCAGACCAGTATGAGAAGATTCGCCCTGAATGCTGGCATAAATTTCATTAACTTTAAGCATTCTACTCCTGAAATCCTGTCTGGATATTCTCTCTTAGATAGATTATTTTAAGGGCCTCTAATAATTCGATGATTCTACTTTGTGTCAACTTATGACCCTTAATTTCATAAGGGTCGCTCATGGCCACAGGCAATATTTAAAGATTCCCTGTAATTTTACAATATTTCATGGAAGGAGGTTCATTAAACTTTGAGTAAATTTTATACGGAACTGGATGAAAAACTGCAGGAGTTTGTCGCCGACCAGAAAATCTTTTTTGTTGGCACAGCGGCCTCTGATGGCCGTGTCAATGTCTCTCCCAAGGGCATGGATAGTCTTAAAGTCCTCAACAAAAATCAGTTGATTTGGCTCAACCTGACAGGCAGCGGCAATGAGACCGCCGCGCATATACTTGAGAAATCCCGCATGACTCTCATGTTCTGTTCCTTTGAAGGGAAACCGTTGATCCTTAGAATTTACGGGAAGGCCAGAGCCATTCACCCCAGAGATGAAGAGTGGTCGGAATGGATCAAGTTGTTTCCGGATTACCCCGGATCGCGTCAGATTTTCCTGCTGGATATTGATTCCGCACAAACTTCTTGTGGATTTGCGGTGCCAAATTATAAGTATCAGGAGGACAGGAGCGACCTGGTTTATTGGACAGAAAAAATAGGTGATGAGGGAGTTAAAAACTACTGGAAAGAAAAAAACCAGACCAGTATAGATGGCAAACCGACAAGAATTCTTGAGTAGCCCCTATAGGTGAGAAGTAAATAAAGAATACCGGTTGTTTTGAAAAAAGGATTGTCAAAGCTTTACTAAATACCTAACCGACTGGTGAGGATTTTGGTACCCATACGTGCTTTGGCGGTGAAGTCGGTCCAGGATCTCAACTGGGTAATTTGCTTCATGATGTAAGTGGGGCTGCGGTAGAACCGAGCATGGCATTCATCCTGAATCTGGCGCAACTCTTCTTCTGAAAAATCTTTGTTCCAGAACTTGATTTTAAAATCCGGGCTGGGGTTTTCGGCGAACTTCTGCCAATAGTCTTCTGGAACGATACCTTCACTCAGCATTTGATAATAGAGTTCTACTTTTGGGTAAGGCGTGCAGATTGAAAACTGCGCGTAATCAGGTTTCAGTTTTTTGGCAAAGTCCACGGTAGCGAACATTTCTTCTTTAGTCTCATGAGGGATGCCAATCATCATGTAGGCGAAGAATCCTATACCGGCTTCACGTGTCATTTTGACTGCACGTTCAACTTTTTCCAGGCTTTGGCCTTTCTGAAGATATTGCAAATGTTTTGGAGTCGCGGACTCAATGCCGAAATGGATGCGGTAGCATCCTGCTTTTTTGAGAGCGGCCACAACTTCCTTGTTGATGGTGTCCACCCTGGCGGAAATTTTGAAATTTATTTTGATTCCCCGATCAACGATCAGCTTGCAAATCGCCAACACATTTTTTTTGTCGATGGTGATGGTGTCATCAACAAAAAATAAATCGTCCACTCCCATTTTGACCAGTTCTTCGATTTCATTCACAACACTTTCAGGACTGCGTATTCGGAACTTTGTTTTTCGGATATCGCAGAAGGTGCAAGCCGCCGGGCAGCCTCTTGTCGCCTGGATGGTGAAGAACTGCCGCCCCTCTCCAATTATGTGCTGGTAACTTGAAACATCGACAAGGTGGCGTGCGGGAAACGGTAATTCATCAAGATCAAGAAGCTCAGTTTCCGCCGGGTTGATATTCGATGTATTATCCTGTTTCCAACCCAGGCCGTTGATAGATGACAAAGGTTCATTGCCATTTTCCAGAGCCAGAACCAGGCGGGTGAATATTTTTTCTCCTTCACCAAAAACCACATAATCGATTTCCGGCTGGTCGAGAGTTTCTTTGGGGTATAAGTTTACATGCGGACCGCCGAGGCAGATTTTTATATTTGGATTCTCTTTCTTCAGTACCATTGCGGTGCGCAATGCATCGAGCAGATTGAAAGTCATGATACTCATGGCGACCATATCCGGCTTAATTTCCCTGACACGCGCAAGCATATCTTCTTCTGAAACATTTTCAGGTGGGCAGTCGATGAAGGTTGCAGTGTTTCCCGTTTCCCGCTCGTAATAGGCGGCAACATAGAGAAGCCCTAGTTTTGGATAATAGCCTTTACCACCTTCTAGTGCTTTTGGAACTGAAGATTCCAGAGAAATGGTTTCGGGGGGGACGAGGAATAAAATTTTCATGGGATTGAACAACTTTTTCCTTTAATATTAGGCCCTTAATTTTACCACAGAAATTAGAGAGGACGGCGTGATGCCCATAGTTACTGTAACCAATATGTTTCCCGAGGTCGCTTTGGCAAAACTGGGTCCTCACTGCGACTTGCGGACCAATCAGACGGAAAATCCGCCTGCAACTGAAGAACTGAAAAAATATGCTTCTGAAAGCGATGTTCTTGTCACTTACTTATCGGACAAAATCGGCCAGGACATTATTGATTGTGCGGTGAATTTGAAGCTCATCGCCAATTATGGGGCTGGATTCAACAATATTGATGTGGGATATGCGTCTAAAAAGGGCATTTGGGTGACCAATACTCCTGCAGTTTTACATGAAACTACCGCCGACTTGACCTGGGCGATGATTCTGGGAGCAGCCAGACGAATCGTTCCCGCTGAACGCTTTACCCGGGAAAACCGGTTCAAAGGCTGGCAGGCGAAAATGTATCTGGGCGGAGATGTTTATGGAAAAACTCTCGGTATTGTGGGTTGCGGGGAAATTGGCTCCGCGGTTGCCCGCAGGGCATCGGGATTTCAGATGCGGGTCCTTTACTGCAATAGAAATAGAATGCCTGTAGAAAAAGAGCAGGATTTGAATGCGGTTTTCGTGTCGCTGGAGGAATTACTCCGCCAATCGGATTTCGTTAGTGTTCATGCTCCCTTAACGGAACAGACTCAATACATGATTGGCAAGGAGCAATTTTTGATGATGAAGCCCACAGCTTATTTCATTCATACAGCCCGGGGGAAAGTGGTGGATGATAAAGCCCTGGTTGAAGCTCTGAAAGAAGAAAAAATTGCCGGCGCGGCACTGGATGTTTATGAAAATGAGCCTGAACTCACTGAAGGCATGACCGAATTAGAGAACCTGATGTTACTTCCTCATATAGGCAGTGCGAGTTATGAGACAAGGGATAAAATGGCAAACCTTGTTGCAGATAATGTTCTGGATGCTTTGGCAGGTAAAACCCCGCGGTGCCTGGTGCCTTCCTGGGGAAAGTGATTTTTGTCAGACATTAAAACGGAAGTGCATGATGTCGCCGTCCTCGACGACATAATCTTTTCCTTCAACCCTGAGTTTCCCCGCGTCTTTAATCGCCGCTTCTGATTTGTATTGCTCCAGGTCTTCCAGGCTGTAAACTTCCGCGCGGATGAATCCTTTTTCAAAGTCGGTGTGAATCACTCCTGCCGCCTGGGGTG
The DNA here is from genome assembly GCA_009873635.1 of Nitrospinota bacterium. Lineage (NCBI taxonomy): Bacteria > Pseudomonadati > Nitrospinota > Nitrospinota bacterium. The sequence goes on along the minus strand of WAHY01000008.1, from coordinate 80,215 downwards.
CTTTGGAGTTTTTGGGGATTGTCCAGGCCCGGGTTTCTTTTTCTCCTGCTGTGAAGTAGGTGGATAATTCGAGCAATCCATACCCGGCAGAAATCATGCGGTCTAGCCCGGTTTCTGTCAGTCCCATTTCTTCCATGAACATGGCCTGTTCTTCCGGATCTTCGATCTCCATAATTTCACCTTCAATTTTCCCCGCCAGTGCCACGACCGAAGAGCCGTCCTGTTCCGCAATTTCTTTTACTTTTTGCACCAGTTCATTCTCTGTGTCACCCGGGTCCATGACATTGCAGATATAAAGGACGGGTTTGGCACTCAAAAGTGTCAGACTTTTTACATAGTTGATTTGCTCTTCATTGAATCCGGTGACGGTTCGTGCCGGCTGGTTCTGATCAAGGGAATCGGCAAGTTTGTCGAGAACCTCCACTTGCATACGGGCTTCCTTGTCCCCTGATTTTGCCAGCTTTTCTATCTTGGTTTTTCGGCGTTCAAGCGATTCCATGTCCGCGATCATTAATTCAGTGTTGATTGTTTCGATGTCTGCGACCGGATCAATCACATCGCTGACATGGGGAACATTGCCGTCTTCGAAACAGCGAACGACATGGGCAATGGCGTCCACTTCACGGATGTGGCCGAGAAATTTGTTGCCGAGTCCTTCTCCCTTGGACGCGCCTTTGATCAGTCCGGCAATGTCGACAAACTCCATCGTTGTGGGAACAACTTTATTGGTTTTAATGTATTGGGTGATGGTATCCAGGCGCTTATCGGGAACCGGCACGATACCGCTATTTGGTTCGATGGTTGTAAAGGCATAATTCCCCGCCTGGGCTTTGGTTCGTGTCAACGCACCAAACAGTGTTGATTTCCCCGCATTGGGGAGGCCGACAAGGCCGCAAGTGAATCCCATAAAACTTAATTTCCTTTATTATAATTTTGGTTTGAATAAATCTCTCTGGTTCCCTCTGTCAGCGGGAATGGATTAAAAAATAAAATTCGGGGTGTAAAATCGCAGTTCAATTTTAAATCTAAGTCCTGTCTCCTTCGGGCGTGGCCCGGAAAGGTTTTAAGAAAAACAGGCATAAGAATACCAGAAAAGCATAGCCTGCGATTATTTTAAAAAACTCCTGTGGGGTTACAAAACTGAACAGGGTGAGAAAAATAACTGCCCCGATACTACCATAGGCTCCTGCGAGGCCTGCAAGTTTTCCGGTCAGGCGCTTGGAAATGAGAGGAATTGCGGCAAAACAAGCTCCATTGCCTGCTTTAAAAAAAATGGATCCTGCTAAAGCAAGGGTTATGGTGCTTGTGAGACTCCAACCGGAATCAATCTCGCCAATACACCAGTGGCTCACCATTCCTCCAAATACCATGATGAAAAGTGTTTTCCTGCGACCAAATCGATCGGAAATCCACCCTCCTCCCGGTCTTGCCACCAGGTTCATAAAGGCGTAACTCGCTCCCAGCATTCCTGCAAATCCCACAGAAAGTGAAAATGTTGTTTCCATGAACTGTGGGAACATTGAAACAACTGCTAATTCTGAACCGAAAGTCAGAGAATACACCAGGCTTAATATGGCGATCTGGCTGAACGAATATTTTTCTTTGTCGAGAGGGGGATTTTGCAATCGGGGCACTGTGACTGTCCAACAGCGTATTGCATTCAATAAAAAGAGCAATGCTATTCCGAGGAAAAGAGACATGGAGAGGGTTTGTGAGATCAGGGAAAAGGGATGTCCGGAAAGTTTCCAAATGATCAGCGCGAAGGCTCCATAAACCGGCATGAGAATAAAGATTTGCAGGGCAAGGTCCCACCACGAGTTGACTTCGATCACACCATGCGGATCGACTGGAAAATCTCTGCCCTTACCCGGGGCATCCTGGCAAAATTTGTAGTAGACGCCAGCCCAGATAAGACATAAGAGTCCTGAAATACCCGTTGCGATCCGCCACCCGATGTCTTCGGGAAAGAAAAAAGCAACCCCGGGAAGTGTAAACGCCGCAAATGCTGAACCGAAGTTGCCCCAGCCCGCGTAAATACCCTGTGCCGTTCCCATCTTTTCATGGGGGAACCACTCGGCAATCATTTTAATCCCCACCACGAAACCGCCCCCGACCACTCCCATCAATAAACGGGTGATCAGCATGACCTCAAAATTATTCGCCAGTGCAAACCCAAAGCACACCAGGGCGGAAAAAACCAATAGTCCACTGAACACTTTTTGGGGACCATATTTATCGACCCAGAAACCAATGATGATCCTGGCTGGGATGGTCAAAGCCACATTGCAAATCATCAATACATTGATCTCGTCAGAAGAGAGACGAAAAGTGTGCATGATCGTAGAGTTGAAGGGCGCCAGGTTGAACCATGCTACAAATGTCAGAAAAAATGCCACCCAGGTCAGGTGCAGTGTGCCCCATTGGGATTTGTTGAAACCGAACATCGTGTTGCTGTATTCAAGATTAATAGAATGAATTATTGCAGGAAAGAAAACGGCGGGGAAAACGATGGTTTCTGTTTACTGTCAAAGCTTTATGGTTTGTTAGACATCATCTGGTGGGATTTCACCACTCCATCCTGAGTAAAGACTATGATCATGTCTTTAGTGGTATCTTTTCCAAAAGCGTTGTAAACATTATATTGATATGTCCAGATTTTATTTCCATTTTGAATACCCTTTTTAAAGGGTGGTCCAAACATTGCCAGTATTTCTTTATGGGTTGTTGTTCCTACAACAATATTTTTGTAAAGAGACTCGTTAAAATCCTTGCCAGTAGTGCCGCAGCCATACATAAGAAGCACAACAGCAAGTAGAAAAATATTCAGTATTGATTGGTTCTTCATCCGCATCGATTTTATCTGCATCAAGATGCCACAATTACATATTTTTCGCGATGCAGTTTCGGGTTTACTTGAAAGGTGATCTCTATATTGTTCTGTTTTTCTATTTCTTCAAGGAAACTGCTTTCTTCTTCAAACAGCATGTCATAAACATTGGGGTGCACTTCAATATCGATTTTCTTTTTGGTTATGTTGTCGGTTCCACGGCGCTGAATTTCCCGGATTATTTCATAACAGACGGTAGACGTCCCTTTGATATACCCTTTTCCTTCACAATAGTCGCAGGGTTCGCAAAGGGTTTGAGAGAGACTTTCACGCACTCGCTTGCGGGTCATTTCCACCAGCCCCAATTCAGAAATTTTGAGGATGCGGGTTCGGGACCGGTCTGATTTAAGTGCCTGTTTCAGCGCGTTCGAAACTATTTCTTTGCTTTCCTCCTTCGCCATATCAATGAAATCCACAATGATGATGCCACCGATGTTCCTCAGGCGAAGCTGGTATACGGTTTCTTTCACCGCTTCCAGGTTGGTTTTCAGGATGGTGTCTTCAGGGTCGCTATGCCCGACATATTTTCCTGTGTTGACGTCAATGGCAACCAGGGCCTCGGTCTGATCAATTGTGATATAACCCCCTGATTTCAGCCAGATCGTCCTGCCCAGGGCCCGGTTGATATCCATTTCGATACCATAATGGTCGAAAATCGGCATTGGGTCTTTATACTGCTCAATCTTATCTGACAAATGGGGGAGATAGGTGGAGCAGAACTCAACACACTTGTTGAAATCTGAACTGGAGTCGATCACCAACCGCTCGGTATCATTGGTAAAAAGGTCACGAATGGACCTGAAGATCAGGTTCAGGTCTTCGTAAACCAGATGCGGAGCGCCTAGATTTTCAGATTTTAGTTTCAGGTTATCCCACAAGCGGTGAAGAAACTTGAGATCGGAATCAAACTCCGCCTTTGTCGCGTCTTGTCCGGCAGTTCTGACAATATAACCTTCGCCGGGATTACCAATTTCACTGACCAGTGATTTCAGCCGTTCTCTCTCATCTTCTTCTTCAATGCGACGGGAAACGCTTATATGATTGACCGTTGGCATGTAGACCAGGTATCGTCCCGGTAGGGTTATGTAATTGGTGATCCGGGCCCCCTTGGTTCCGAGTGGATTTTTGGCAACCTGCACAAGAATCTCCTGGCCTTCCTGCAGAATATCCTGAATGCGGATTCCATGGTTGGGCCTGCCGGGTTTTCCTGAAAAAGGGTCTTCCGTTTCTTCCTCGAGAGCAGGGGGGTCTACTTCTTCTTCGAGTCCAAGCATATCAACAACATCGATATCTCCAACATATAGAAAGCCGGCCTTTTCCATTCCTATATCAACGAAGGCCACCTGCATTCCAGGAAGAATTTTTGTGACCCTGCCCCGATAAATATTTCCAACAATTCCCTTGTTGGTTTTATGCTCGATGAATAATTCCGAGACCTGATTGTTCTCCATCAACGCCACGCGAATTTCACGCTGGTTGGAATTTATCAGTATTTCAGAAGACATGGTATTCCTGAGTCAGTGTTGACGATGTAAGAATTATAACATGTCAAAGGGGCGGGCCCTGAAAAAAACACAATTCATTTTTTAATGCATTGCCCTTCGCATCTCAACATTTAACAAGAGACCGACTGCAAAAAAATGAGTGATGAGAGAAGAGCCCCCGTAACTCAGGAAAGGCAAGGGGATTCCGGTGATGGGGAAAAGACCGACGGTCATTCCAACATTAAAGATTATATAAAACGTGATGGAGCCGACAAGACCCAGGGCCAGAAAAAACCCAAACCGGTCCGCGGCTCGAAACGCGATGTTCAAACCTTTCAGGATGACATAAAGAAATAAGGATAAAAGAACAACCACTCCTAAAAAACCTGTTTCTTCCGCAAACACTGAAAAAATAAAATCTGTATGTTTTTCCGGAAGAAAGTTAAGCCGGCTTTGGGTTCCCGCAAGCAAACCCTTACCCCAGAACCCCCCTGAACCAATCGCGATTTTGGATTGGATAGAGTGATAACCTGCTCCGAGTGGGTCCAGTTCGGGATTGAATAAAGTTAAAAGCCGGGTTTTCTGGTAGTCCTTCAAAAAAAACCAGAGCGCGGGAGCCAGCATGAGTCCGCCTGTGAAAAGTTTTATCAGGGTCATTCTTTCCATTTCAATGGCGGCTACGAATACCAGGAAAATGAAAAAGATCATCATGGTGGTGCCGAGATCAGGCTGGACAACGATGAGTCCCCCCAGGACCGCCGTAAGCAGGGCCGGAACGATCAGGTCCTTCAGCGTGTATTGATTCGACATCTTTCCCGATTCGAAATATTTAGCCAGGGCAATGATCAATGACACCTTCGCGAATTCAGAAACCTGAACACTGATCGAGCCAATATGAATCCAGCGTCGGGAACCTGAGGCGATCACTCCATATACCAGCACATAACCCAGCGCAAGAATAGTTAGAACATAAATGAGGTAGGCATAACGGCTGAAGATACGATAATCGAGGACCAATGCAATGAGCATGGCCACCAGTCCATAACCAATCCAGTAAATTTGTTTGATATAAAGCCCGCGAAAAAAAGCTTCAGGACGACCATGGTTGGCGCTGTAGATGGTTATGACACCGAGAATAGAAATGCCCAGGCACGTCAGGAAAAACCACCAGTTGAAGTTGGAAACAAGGCGCCGATCAATCATGCTACGATCTTAACATAACCCGTTGAAAATTATGGAGTATTTTTGATTCTGCCAGGTTGTTCAGGCAGGTGGCGAGTGGTTCAGCCGGACAGCATAAAATTAGGTTTAAGTTTCCTGCCAGGTAAGGATGGTCACAACATTGCTCAGGAAAGGAGCCGTTATGTTGGCATCGTAATTGATGCTCATGCCACCTCCGATTGCATTAGCGTTAACCACTCCACTGACAGAGGCTTCGTTGGATGCGATCACAAACCCGTTTATATCAGCGTCTCCACTTAACTCAATCTGCTCCTTGGCGGCAAAAACACCATCCACTGTCTGGGAAAAGTTTCCTTGAAAATCTATGTCCTCAGCAGTGACCATAAACAGGTTTTGAATGTCTTCAGTATGACTTCCGTTTTTATAATTGATCATGTCCGCACCGGCCTCCACATTGATATCTCCCTCCGCCAGAATAGTGGCCTGCCAGGGGGCAGAGTTATCGCTGTAGTCATCGGTGGTGGAGATATGGATGTTAAGATCTGAGTAATACATCCCGTTATACATATGCCGGGAAGACCCACCACCCCCGGCATGCCAGCCCCTGTTTTCTGCGTTCCCAGTAGTGACGTGATTCCAGCTGTCTAAAGGACAGCTGCATGACCCTTCCGCAAAGGACCACTGGGTTCCTGAGTTGAAGACCCCGTTCACATCGGTAATGGTTCCGTCCGAGTTCAGCCAGAAATCCGCGTAGCTCTTGAAGTCGGCTGGATTAATAGTCGGAAGTGAAACTGAAGCTGACCCTGAAATACATGGGCTACTGCAGGAACCACTGGCTGTCTGTGCGACTGAAACGTTATTGGAAGTTCCAGTCATATCACCGTTAGTGTGAACGATTCCGGCAGTACCTGTTACAGTAGGATTACCATTTATGGTCAGATCGTCTTCAGTAGAAATAGCGGCTTTGCTTTTATAAAGTGGACGATGGATATGTGCTTCGATCGTGGAAGTGGTGGTTCCAAATGTTCCGACTGAAGTTAGAAAAATACTCTTATCGGCATCTGAAGTCGTGTCCGAGTCCCCATCATTATTGTCCGTTATGGTGACCGTAAAGGTGCCGCTGCCCAGGGCAATACTGGAGAAGGTTCCCGTAGGCCAGTTAGAGCCATCAATTTCATCGTCAAACCCATTATCAACTTCTCCGGGGCTGTCGCCACTTGAATCGTAGTTGAAAAAGCTGACGGCGCGTTGGATTCCCGCTTCCGCCAGATAAAAGGCAGTGCGCGTTTTGGTATAGTCCTTGGTGCGTTTAATATCCGGAGTCGACATGTTTACTGCCACAGCAGAAAATACGATTAACATCAATAAGATTATGACGCCGGTGGCCAGGGCTATTCCATCCTGATTCTCAAGGTATGGTTTGAATATTATTCTTTTGTGATCGCACTTATTTTTTTTATCTGTTTTGGTTTTCATAGGACTAATTTCTTAAATTAATATCCGTTTTAAATTGCATGGTCAGGCGGGAGTCCACGGGAGACACCATATTCACGGTTACCCCCACCGTGTTCAGTTGAGAGGTTTCGGTTTCTCCGTAAAATTCAAATGCCAATCCGTCAGTGGATGACACATCAGTGATTAATGCGGTTGTGGTTCCATCAACCGTCTTGTTTATACTGGTCCCGGATAAAGCGATGGTGACATCATTATATTTATGAATGGTGACCAGGTTGGCATTTACGCCGTAAGTATAGGAATTGGCTAGCCCTGAACTCAGGGGTATGCTTGAAGCAGAAGGTGTTCCGCTAACCGAGTTAAACTCGTATTGATCGTAAGAAGGGTTGTAAATAATTATATTATCGTTATTGCTGAACCCGCTTCCATCAACGGTGGATATGGAGTTTGAACTCGATGTTCCTCCAGAACCTGCTGACGGAGGTGTCGTGGTGCGGACGTCACCAATATTGGTTCGAAAACTAATGGTCGAACCATCAGCGAGAGGATCGGGAGCCGATATTCCAAGTCCGGGTGGCAAACCAAAACCGGACATTCGCAGTTCCTTGGTCAAAACTTTTATAGCATGACGACCCTTTGCACGCAGGTTGGTTTTAATGTTTTCGCTGTTTAATGTGTCTTCCTGATCGGTAAAAATATAAATGGATACACCAAGAACGATCAGGCCAATTGTGGAGGCGATCAACAACTCGACCATCGTAAAGCCGCTTTGATTTTTTGTGCGCTTTAATAATGGCTTCATTTTTATTGAGATAGTTGAGAAGTCAAAGTTACGGTATTCGCGCCGTTTTCCCATGAGACGTTGGCAACGATCGTATAATAATAATAGAGCGTTCCATGGGCAGTGATTGTCCAGGTTCGGGTATATATCGCGTCAGATGTTCCTGTGTCCCCTTCAGAGTCAATCACTTCACCACCCGTTGTCGCACTCCAGCTACTGGAATATGCCGGTGAGTCCAAAGAGTCTGCTCCTGCCAACGAGACGGACAACGCTGTGTTTTTAATTTCTTCTATTTTGTCTTGAGCGAGGGAGGTGGCTACAGACTCCTTGGTGCTTTTTGTGTTTTGTCCGATGACATTGCCGGTGAGCATGATAAACATGACCAACCCAAGTACCAGAAGAACCGCTGCAACCAGAACTTCGACCATGGTGAAACCGGAATTGTTTTTTATCGGATTCATGAATTGCGCCACCTTAGTGAATCAACCCTTAATCATTAGCCAGCCTTTTTATTATGAATGCAAAACTTCACCGATCAACCCCCACGAATGAGGGGAGTTTTTATATGGGCTTGATTGAATAAAACCCTCACCATTTATAGAAGCAAAATAGGGGCCAAACTTTCGTAATGTTAGCCAGCGATTTTTTTAGGTCTTTATATTCAACAATTTGCTGGAAAAATATTTTTCTTCCCGTAAATACAGGACTTCAGATGGGGATTAAGTGCGCATTACTGTTTCTTATTTTATACAGTTTATTGCAAATTTTGTGATTTTTCTCTATTAAGCGCCAGGTGAGATCTTTATTAATCACCTGTTTGTGGGGGTTTTGGCCGAAAATTCAGTAGTTTTGAGAGGGCGGTCTGATCAGTGTGTTTTTAACTCATATACCAGATTTATATCTTGATTAGTATAAGTCCTTTGTCTGAATATATCCGTTTGAATTATTGTTATCAGTTACGAACTAATTTTTTGGTGTCCCATGACGCGTATGCTATTAATTATTAAGAATGAATCGATGAAAGATTTGGAGAATGAAAATGAGTGATCTGAATCAGGATAAGGGTGCCGAGAAAACTAAACCCCCCATTGACAAAAATGCAAAAGATGGCGAAGAGGTTGAAAAAAAACCTTCGCGTCTGGCGGAGCGTAAAGGCCAGAGACCTGCATTTCCTTTCAAAAGAAAATCTGTTTAATATATGCTTGTTTTTGGAGTGGGCTTGAAATCCACTGGAACTCCTCTACCACATTTTTTAGATACAGCATGAATCAGTCATCAACACAGGATTGTCCATAATGAAAGATTGCCCATGCGGTTCTGACTTCCCTTATACAGACTGTTGCGGTCCCTTGATCCGGGGAACCGTTGTGCCGGATACAGCTGAAGATTTGATGCGGTCTCGCTATACAGCTTTCACTCAGAAAAACTGGGAATATCTGGTGATCACCAGTCACCCGGAAGAGAAAAAGGAAATGGCCAGGCTGGGGTCAGACCTGATCGATGACGGGGTGGTTTGGAAGAGGCTGGAGATAATGAATACCCGGGCTGGAGGTCATGGCGATACTGAGGGGCAGGTGGATTTTGTCGCGCATTATACTAAGGAGGATACCGAGCAAACCTTGAGAGAATCCTCCCGTTTTTATAAAGTCAATGGGCGCTGGGTCTATAGCCGCAAGGACTCCACCCTACCTCCTGTACCTGTTTCACACGCGACGAAACCAAAAACCGTAGTACGTGGAGAAGCCAAAATAGGTCGCAACCAACCCTGTCCATGTGGAAGTGGGAAGAAATATAAAAAATGCTGTGGCTAGATCGCAATTCCTGCCACATTCATATCTGGTTATCATCAGAGTTCTTTTGATCCACTCCTCAAGACAATTCTTAGTCAATCAGGCTCAAAATAGGCACCTTCTTAGTAAATGCATAAAGCTTGTTCAGGCCCAAAAGATTTCGTTCGATTCTCGATAGATTTACAATATGAAAAAATACTGAATTATTTTGAAAAACAAAGGGTTATACACTCTGTATAATTTCTAATCGGTCGCCCTAAAAGCCTTTTTTTATCAGATGTTAGAGAATCTCTGCACGTTGTTTTCCACAGCTTTTGCACAAATTATGTGGAAAAGGTTTGATTTCAGTGAGGGATCTTCTAAAGTCCTTGTCAGGCAAGAGAATTAGAGTCAATATGCAGGAAAAACCCGGATTCAAAGGGTGAAAGCAATGTTGTTTTCTCTTTACCTTGAAAACATTGGATGTGTCAGGGCGATTTATAAATCACTCGAGGAATGCTCAAATATATTAAGGGCAACGGCAGCGTCAAAATTCATTTGCCGAATTCCCCCCTATTTTTAGGGTTATAAATGGACTAGTTACGACTCCAATTATGTAATGTTTTTTGACAAGCTAATATAAAGGGAAAATGCCTGACAGGATTTTGATACCCCTTCTTCTCCTTTATTTTAAGCCTCTTTTCGAAAATGTGTTCATGTTTCAAAATTGTGGAAAACCTGAGGCTACCTAATTTTATGTAAATGCTTTTTCGACAATTGTGTTAAGGTTTCTTAGTTAATTGAATTATAAGGGGAATTTTGATTTTTTGCTAAGAAAGCTCTCTTTGCATGAGAGATTTAAAAATATTGGAGATTTTTTTGGGAAAATTTTCCACAGATAATTCACAGCTGAAAAATTTAGTACAACTTGAAATATTAAGCTTTAAATAAAGCAGTGAGCGGAAATGTCAAACCTTATGGGGTGTCAATTTTTCCTGTAGGGTCGTATCCTATGGATTGTAGGAAATCAATCATATCTTTTGGGATTGAAGCCTGAAAAATAAGATCCAAACCTGTAGCCGGGTGTTTCAATTTGAGTGTATGGGCATGCAAGGCTTGCCTGGGCATCTTGAGATCGACTGATTTTCCTCCATATAGCTGATCCCCGATTATGGGGTGATGGATTGAAGCTAAATGAACCCGAATCTGATGGGTTCTGCCTGTTTTGGGCCAAAGCCTCAGAAATGACCAGTTTTTGCATCGGTGCACAACTTCATAATCTGTAGAAGCTTCACGGCCATTTGGGGTTTTTGTGTCCATTTTTTTACGATGAACCTTATGGCGGCCGATGCTGGTTTGAATCGAGCCCGAATCTTTTTTTACATTCCCTTTTACGATCGCCAGATATTCTTTGCGTATTTCACGTTTTTTAAATTGTGCCGCTAGATTATTGTGGGCAGATTCGGTTTTGGCAACCAGGACCAATCCTGAAGTGTCCTTGTCAAGCCGGTGGACGATACCGGGTCGTTCTACTCCTCCTATTCCAGACAGGTTTTTACAATGGTGCAGTAAGGCGTTGACCAGCGTTCCCGAAGAATGTCCCGGCGCAGGGTGAATGACAAGTCCCGCAGGTTTATCCAATGAGATCAAGTGCTCATCTTCAAAAATAATATTAAGGGGTATGGGTTCCGCGGTAGTGTCAAGGGGAACAGGAGGAGGAACCCGGACCATGATCTGGTCTCCTTCTCGAACTTTGTAACCCGCTGGTCGGCTAATCTTGTTGACAGTTACCTTGTTTTCAGAAATCAGTTTTTTTAACCGTGAACGACTGATCTCTTTCAGTTGTTCTGAAAGAAATATATCCAACCTCTCTCTACTGGAGGAAGAACCTACCTCGAATTCATATTGTTCCATAGCTAGAGAGACTCGCCACCGTCCACGAAAAGGGTTTCACCATTCACAAAGTTATTTTCCATCAGGTAATCCAGTGCCTTAAGAAGATCGTCCAGGTTGCCATGAGTGCCTGTGGGAACTTGCACCGCGGCTTTTTCCAGATAATCAGGGGGCCCACCCTGTGGCGGCAGGATGAGTCCCGGCGCTATGCCGTTGACCCGGATGGTTTTTCCCCACTCCACCGCGGCCAGCTCTGTTAAATGTTTCAAGCCCACTTTGCTGACAGAATAAGCCGCGAAGGCTGGCAGTGTTCTGGCCACACGTTCATCAAGAATGTTGACGATCAAACCTTTGTTCACTTTGCGCTTGTACTCGCGCATTAGTAAATAAGGTGCCATGAGGTTGAGGTTGAAAGTATCGACCAGCGTATCAAGCTGCGTTTGCTCGACGTTTTCCTGAATAAAGTTTGCCGCGGAGTTGATCAACAGCTCTAAATCATCGAAATCTTTAACGATCTTATCAACCAGCAACTCGGACTCTTTAAGACTCCTCAGGTCTACCGCATAACCCTGACACTGAATTCCGTGAGACCGGGCCTCGGCGATGGTTTCTTCGCTTGCAGTTCCCGAACTGTGATAAAGCAGGGCGATGTTGAACCCTTTACGGGCCAGATGCAGAGCCATCGCCCGGCCTATGCGAATCGCTCCTCCTGTCACAATGGCTGTTGGCACTTTTGATCCTCACAAATTGCTTATGGTATACTTACCAGTTATTCTTCAATTTAACATAAACCGGGTTCTGCGTTTTAATAGAAACCGTTTTGAGTTCTCGAAATATTTTCAGGTAAGAGGAGTGACAACAATGAGTGAGAAAAAATGTGTGAACATAGCCGTGTTAACGGTTTCTGATACTCGCACGGAAGAGGATGACAAGTCTGGCAAGATTTTAGTCGACAGGATCAAAGACGCTGGACATAATCTGGTGGAAAAGAAAATTATTAAAGATGAGAAAGCATTGCTTCAGGAGCAATTAAAAAAATGGATCAACAGTCCTGAAGTCGATGCGGTGATTGCTACAGGTGGCACAGGTGTTACAGGTCGCGATATCACTCCCGAAGCTTTTGAGGAGTTATATGAAAAATCTATCCCGGGGTTCGGTGAACTGTTCCGCATGTTGAGTTATGAAACCATCCGGACATCGAGTCTGCAATCCCGATGTACTGCGGGGGTCGCCAACGGAACTTTTTTATTCGCTTTGCCAGGTTCTACCGGAGCCTGCAAAGACGGTTGGGACCAGATTCTTGTTCACCAGCTGGACAGCACCCACAAACCCTGTAATCTGGTAGAACTCATGCCGCGCCTTCTCGAAAAATAACCGGCCAGCGGCCGTTGGCAAAAGGGCTGTGACGCTTCGTGACCGCCTAATTTAAAAATCTCAATCTTTGTCATCGCGAGCCGTATTGCGGCGTAGCGATCCAGTTAATTATTTTTAGTGGAAAGTCAAAACTGTTATTCTTGTAGTCAGACTCTTTACCTGACGTTTAAATTTTAGGAGATCATAATGAAAAAGATTCTTTTCGCAATTTTGCTGCTCGTAATAGGAATGTTGTTTTCCACTTCTACTTTCGCTCATGATGGTGAAGAGCATCACATGGAAAGATATGAAGAAGGCAGTGGCTCGTCAATGGACATGGGGCATGAAGCAAGTGGCATGGCTCATGAATACAGGGAAAGCGGTAAGCATTCCAAAGAATATTATGAAAAGAAATATGGCAAATACGACCATGAAAAACATCAGATGGAGCATTCGTTACAGGAAGAAGGGAGCGGCATGAAAGAAGATGCCCACCAGATGATGCAAAAAGAAATGCATGAACGCAAAGAAGAAGGCTCAAGAATGTAACCACTGGGCGTGGGGCCAACGGGCAATGACTTTGTTATGCTGACAATGATTAACTCGGTTTAAAGAGCCAATGAAAAATTGCTCCCCTCGCTAGAGGGGGCGTGCCAGCGTGCGTATTGTTTTACCTAAGCCTTCGTGCCCCGAATAGGTATCCAGACTTTTGATATCCCCTCTCAATAATAGAGTCTTTGCTGAAAAAATAATTATATTTTGCGGTTATTTTTTTCCAAAGAAATTCAGGGAAGAGGCGATTGGAAACGCGTCATGAAATGCTGGAAAATGGTTGCTCGAAGATAGCAGTCGATATTGTTACAGCTTTCAAAATCGTTTCATTAATTTGGGGTTCATTGCGGATTCGAATAAGTGATCTGGTTAAAACAGAAAACGAGATGAATAAGTAGGCGATGCCCATTTCAGACGTCATTACGAGGAACAATAGTGACGAAGCAATCCAGAAAGAAACTGGATCACCACACTCCCTTAGGTCTTTCGTGATGACGTTCTTAGGTTATTCTCAGTTTTTTTACAAAAGTTGTACATAAATGGTGATTACCCCAGATTACCGTCAGAGTATTTGACTCTAAAGATCTTCCCAATCAGGATTCATTTCTTCTATTAACTCAAGTTTCTTCTCGCGTGAACCAGCCTTGATCTGTTTTTCACGAGTTATAGCACTGTCCATACTCTCATGTGATTCGTAATAGACTAGTAGCTTGCAATCATATTTTTTTGCAAACCTTTCTACAGCAGCATTTTTATGTTTGTGGACTCGCTTTACAAGATCACTCGTCACGCCAGTATAAAGAGTGCCGTTTCTTTTGTTTGCATGATATAAATAGAGGGTTTTTTCATTTGATCTGGATTGCTTCGTCGCCCGTAGGCTCCTCGCAATGACGTTCATGGGATTTTATAAATCAATGGGTCTTCAACCCCCGCTTCCTCAAACCCTTTCAGCCGAAGTTGACAACTGTCGCACGCACCGCATGACAGCCCGCCCTCTGTAGGATCATAACAACTATGGGTTAAGGAATAATCCACTCCCAGTCCCAAACCTTTTTTTATGATTTCAGCTTTAGTGAGTTCGATCAGGGGAGTATGAATTTTAATAGGTTGTTCTCCTTCCACGCCAACTTTAGTCGCCAGGTTGGCGAGCGTTTCAAACGCTTTGATAAATTCGGGTCGGCAATCGGGATAACCACTATAGTCAACAGCGTTGACACCTATAAAAATGTCGTTGGCCTCTTTAACCTCCGCATAAGCCAGACAAAATGACAGGAAGATTGTGTTGCGCGCGGGAACATAAGTGATGGGAATTTCAGACGCAATTTCCTTTTGGCTCCGACCTGTTGGTATATCAATGGAATCGGTCAAAGCCGAGCCGCCGAACTGGCGAAGGTCTATATTGACAATTTGATGGTCGATGGCTCCAAAATGCCGGGCAATATTACCTGCCCGGTCCAGCTCAATACGATGACGTTGACCGTAATCGAAGGTGAGGCAGTAAAGCTCAAACCCCTTTTTTTTGGCTATGGCCAAAGTGGTGGTGGAATCCAGGCCGCCACTCAATAAAACTACTGATTTCATAGGTTTTCCGGGTGTTTTTCTGTTGCGCTCTACGCGCTAAAGGGTTAATCTTATCAGCTTGCGCATTGCGGGTTGTTATTATATACTAATCTGCTTACAATAAAAGTGGATAGTCCCCTTAATTTTAAAGGGTTTAGCCCGATTTTACATGTTCGATAATTTATCCGATCGCCTTGATGCGATCTACAAAAAATTAAAGGGCCGCGGTGTCCTTAAGGAAACCGATGTTGATGAAGCCCTGCGTGAAATTCGGGTAGCTTTGATCGAGGCAGATGTCAGTCTGCCTGTTATCAAGGATTTCATTGCTGAAGTCCGAGTCGAAGCAGTAGGTCAGGAAGTTTTAAAAAGTCTGACTCCCGGGCATCAAATGGTCAAGATTGTCAACGATCACTTGACGCATTTGCTTGGTGATGAGTTTGTTGATATCCAGCTTGCTCCAAAGCCACCTACTATAATTTTGATGGCAGGACTTCAGGGGTCGGGTAAAACCACCACTGTCGGTAAGCTGGCGAAACGGTTTAAAGAAAAAGGTAAAAGCTGTCTGCTTGTTCCGGCAGATGTTTACCGTCCGGCGGCAATTGAACAGTTGCATGTTTTAGGGCGTGACCTGGAAGTTTCGGTGTATGACGCGGAGGAAGAGAACGACCCGGTAGCGATTTGTAAAAAAGCGCTGGATGAAGCCGTCAACAAAATGAGCCAGGTGGTGATCATTGATACTGCCGGACGTCAGCAGGTTGATGATGCTTTGATGGAAGAATTAAAGCAGATCAAACAAACAGTCGAGCCACATGAAGTGTTGTTTGTGGCCGATGCGATGATGGGTCAGCAGTCTGCTGACATCGCCAAGACATTTAATGACGCGGTTGGTATAGACGGTGTTGTCCTCACCAAGATGGATGGTGACGCCCGTGGAGGAGCGGCTTTCTCCATCAAAAGGGTGACAGGCAAACCCATTCGCTTTATGGGAATGGGAGAAAAACTTGATGCGCTGGAACCGTTTCACGCAGACCGTGTTGTTTCCCGTATTCTCGGCATGGGCGATGTCATGTCCCTGGTCGAAAAGGCGGAGCAGAATTTTGAAAAGGAAGAGCAGGAAAAATTAGAGAAAAAAATCAAGCGCAACGCCTTCACCCTGGAAGATTTTCGAGACCAGCTCAAACAGGTCCAGAAAATGGGGTCGATGGAGCAGTTGCTGGGGATGATTCCCGGCGCAGGCAAGCTGACAAAAGGTTTAAAAATTGATGACCGCGCCTTTGTTCAGGTCGAAGCGATTATCAACTCCATGACGGTTAAGGAACGCGAAAAACATAACATCATCAACGCCAGCAGGAAACGAAGGATTGCTCAGGGAAGCGGCACCCGGGTCAATGATGTGAACAAACTCTTGAAGCAGTTTGCGCAAATGCAAAAGATGATGAAAAAAGTTTCCCGTGGCGGTGGTATGAATTTTGGCAGTTTGATGGGTGGGCGGGGAATGCCGGGTCGGTTTCCTTAATATTTTTTTTGACACCCTGTTGCCTGAAATCATTTAAGTATTTTTATTTTATTCATTGGCGTTTTATTAATGCCATCTTTACCGGGCAATGCCCGTAACCTAGGAGAAAGTACATTGGCAGTTGTAATTCGATTAACTCGACGAGGAGCAAAAAAGAAACCCTTTTACCGGATTGTGGCCGCGGATTCCCGAATGCCAAGAGATGGTAGGTTTCTTGAGATTCTTGGAACCTATGATCCTCTAAAGGAAGAAGAGGGCTGTAAGGTTAACGCTGAAAAAGCTCAGGCCTGGCTGAAAAAAGGTGCCAAGCCCAGTAAAACCGTAGGTGCTCTGTTCAAAAAGGCCGGGGTCGAGGCGTAGGCTCAATCATTTCGCAAAACCACGATTTTCACAATTGCGCGAACTGAGATCAATATTTTCTGTTGCTCTTCATCATGCAAAAGTTCGTTTCCTGTGAACTGGGAGGTTATTGTGAAAGATCTCATCTTGATGATTGCGAAGTCATTAGTGGACAAGCCTGAAGAAGTAGACTTGCAGGAAGTGGAAGGCGAAAAAACTACTGTACTGGAACTGAGAGTCGCAAAAGAAGACTTGGGAAAGGTCATTGGCAAACAGGGAAAAACTGCCCGGGCCATGCGCACGATCCTTAATGCAACAGCAACCAAATTGAAAAAAAGGGCTGTGCTGGAAATTATTGAGTGATATGAACTGGATTTCGTTTGGCAAGCTTGCTCGAACCCATGGCCTGAAAGGAGAGTTGAAGTTTTTTCCTCATGACCCGGAAGAAGCCGGTTCTTTATGTGGTCAGAAGGTGCGATTGGAGAAAAAGGAATTTAAGGTTCAATCAATTCGTGGCGCGAACGTTCCTTTCATTATCAAGCTTGAAGGTATTGACGATATAGACTCGGCAAAGCTTCTAACCGGAAAAGAAGTTTTGGCGGACCGGGAATGTCTTAAGCCTCTGCCGGAGGGAGAGTATTACAGATTTGAGATTGAAGGCCTTGAAGTCTTCGATGATGAAGGTCGACTCTATGGTGTCATTGATGAAATTATCCCTACGGGGAGCAATGATGTATATGTAGTGAAAAACGGGGATCGTGAATGGATGCTTCCCATGATCGATTCAGTGGTCAAGTCCATTGACCTGGAAAAGAAAAAACTGATTTTTCATCGTATTGAGGGTTTGTTTGAGGACACTCCGGTTTGACATTGTCAGTATTTTTCCGGGGATGTTTGAGTCTCCTTTTGGAGATAGTATTATCCAGCGGGCGTGCGAAGAAGGGTTGCTTGATATTCACCTTCATGATTTGCGCGACTACAGCCTGAATAAGCACAGGAAGGTGGATGATACTCCTTTTGGAGGCGGGGTGGGGATGGTCATGAATGTAGAACCCATCGCCCGCGCTCTTGACGCGGTTAAAAAGGAAGTCCCCGATACCCGGACGATACTATTATCCCCGTCAGGTCAGCCTTTTAACCAGGGCAAAGCGTGGGAGCTTTCGCGCTTACCTGGTCTGACTCTGGTTTGTGGTCGGTACGAAGGCATTGACGAACGGGTTCGTCTACATTATGTAGACGAGGTGATTTCTATTGGTGATTATGTTTTAACCGGTGGCGAACTTCCGGCTATGGTTCTCGTTGAAGCCGTATCAAGATTGTTGCCGGGAGTTCTGGGCGACCCGGAGTCGGTGGTGGAAGAATCTTTCCACGATGGATTGTTGGAGTACCCGCAATATACCCGGCCTCGTGATTATCAGGGATTCAAGGTTCCGGAAATTCTGGTTTCTGGTGATCCAAAAAAAATACGCGACTGGCAAAAAGCGGAAGCGTTAAAAAAAACCGCGCAGGTTAGACCCGACCTGCTCGACAAAGATAAACGGATTTGATGCAGGTTGGTTTTGGATAAGGCGCAATACTCGAATATACACCTGGCGCTGGTCCACTTTCCCGTCTATAACAAATCCGGAGAAGTTGTGGTATCGTCTGTCACAACTTTGGATGTGCACGATATTTCGCGCATTTGCCGGACATATGGTATAGGCGGTTTTTATGTGGTAACGCCTTTAAAGACCCAGCAGGAACTTGTCGAAAGGTTGGTGGGGCACTGGCTTAAAGGGCGTGGGGCGGAATACAACCCGAGTCGAAAAGAAGCGCTGCTGAAAACCAGGGTCATAAAAAGTTTGGATGATGCGGTTGTCGAATTGACTGAGCAGAGCGGAGAAAAACCCTGCGTAGTGGTCACCGGAGCCAGGCAGGTGCCTAACAGCATTGGGTTCGAGGCCCTGAAAGAGCAATTGCAAAAGAATGGCCCAACGCTTCTGGTTTTTGGTACAGGTTGGGGGCTGGAAAAAAACCTGATCCTTAATGCTGATTGCGTGTTGGAACCTATTAAAGGCAATAGCGGGTTCAATCACCTGCCGGTAAGAGGAGCGATAGCAATTATATTAGACCGCCTTTTAGGTAGAAGCGGATCTTGATAAGGAATCAAAAATAATAAATCAGTTAATTATAGTACCCGAAGGAGAGAGGTTCATGAATTTAGTTGATCAGATTGAAGCAAAAGAAATGAAAAAGGATGTTGCCGATGTACATATCGGCGACACCGTCAAGGTGCACATGCGCATTGTTGAGGGTGAAAAAGAACGTATTCAGGTGATCGAAGGCGTGGTCATTAAAATGCGTGGCGGCGGGGTTCGAAAGACACTCACCGTTCGTAAAATTTCTTTCGGCATTGGGGTTGAACGCATATTCCCGTTTCATTCCCCCAGAGTCGAAAAAATTGAGATTGTTAGACGTGCCAAGGTGCGCCAGGCCAAACTTTATTATCTGCGCGAACTGCGTGGTAAGGCGGCTCGCCTGAAAGAACTCAAGACAGCCCGTCCAACGACCAAGGCGAAAAAGACCAAGACCCGTGGCAAAAAAGCGAAAGCCGCAAAAGCTGCTGCCAAAAATGCCTGAGCATTTTCAAGCTCTCTCACGTCTTTCTATCTTCCTCTCTTACCAGTTTCAAATTAACTAAAAA
>WAHY01000008.1:57071-60661 GCA_009873635.1 Nitrospinota bacterium | reverse complement strand
AAAAAGACCAAGACCCGTGGCAAAAAAGCGAAAGCCGCAAAAGCTGCTGCCAAAAATGCCTGAGCATTTTCAAGCTCTCTCACGTCTTTCTATCTTCCTCTCTTACCAGTTTCAAATTAACTAAAAAAAAGGTCCCCCTGGCGGGGGACTTGAAGTTTTACTGCTCACAGAAGAGCATTGATTTATACCCCCTCCATTCATTGTTACAATTCTGTAAATTTAGCCAAACTACTTACTTTCAGGTATTGCCAGACAGTTTGGTTAGTGCTAAAAAAATTATTATAACCAAACATATGTTTGGTTGTCCGATATCTTATGCTGAGCCAGTTTAATTCATATACAGTAGTTTTTTTTACATCAGTACAGTTTTAATTTTTTTGCATTTGAATATGGTTTGAGTATTGGGGAGAAATAACCATGTATCGTGGTTCGCAATACAACCTTCCCTTGGTTAATTCCAAAAACTTTAAAGAGGGCCTTTTAAGCTAAAGGTCATAAGTATGACCCATTGCAGGAGTCTTTTTCTATGCCTTTCATTGGGGAGATAGCATCACCGTCACCGACATTGGACCATCAAATGACAACCTTTGATGCCATCATGAAACTCATTAATCTGGGCAAAGAATATGCTTTTGTGAAAAAGGATGAGAAATATATAGGCATTGTTAGTTTGGCAAACATACTTGAGGATCACTCAGACGCACCCGTAACGGATTTCATGGAGCCATTATGCATCATCAGGGCAGATGAGCACAAACACAAAGCCACTACTCTCATGTTGCAGAATAATGTTGAGCATATAGCCGTTACTAGCGAAGCAGGAGAGTTTTTAGGTATTACTTCAGCCAAGAAAGTGCAGGATGAGTCTTAAAAAACAATTTTTACTTCGATGATAGAAATCACACAAATATACAAGGGGACGGTTAAGTGGTTTAGTAATAATAAAGGCTATGGGTTTATTCAGTGTGACGAGCACGGTGAGGTTTTCGTCCACTTCTCTGAAATTCAGATTGATGGATACAAGACTTTGGGTTCAGGCCAGCCGGTCGAATATGAAATTACAAATAACGAAAAAGGTCTTACGGCAAAAAATGTAAAACTTCATTTGAGATAAATTTTTAGAAATTCACGATACCTGACTCAAAAGTTTTAATAGCTCGGAACATGGTTCTGAGAAAAAGCCCACCTCCCTCAAGGTCTGGCGAATAGAAAGCTCAGAGTCTTCTGCGACGGATGTCCTTAACCACTGATTCACTCGATACTTTCTTATTCATAATAATCTCCTTTATGGAAAGTTTAACAGAAAGTATCTCTTAGCTTTTCAGCTCAATCGGTACACATTCGGTTGACGTCAAACATAAATCCATCCGGAAACTACACGAACCAAATATTTTGTTTGGCCCAATGACTGCTTTGGGCTGTGTTCTCTGATTGAACGCTATAAATAAATGGTGACTTACGTTTGCCAGTCCTTATATAAACTCAGGGTGCCAAAGTTTCTACAGAAACTCCGGGTACGGGTTTGGGTCTTTCTGGTTCTGTGTCATCTGTTTTCTCTGCGGGGAGGTTAAAAGTCTCGCCCAGTCCGTGCTTCAGTTTGGAATTCTGATATTTATATTTAGCGAGAGAAAGGTGGGACTTTAATCCTGCTATTCGCGTCTTGTCAGCAGGGTGAGTGGAGGCCCACTCAGGTGGTTCATTACCTTTTTTTACATTACTGAACCGTTGCCAGAACTGAATCGCCTCTTCAGGATCGTATCCAGCTTTAGCCATATAGATCAATCCTATTTGATCCGCTTCCCCCTCATCACCTCGACTGAAAGGCAGGGTGATTCCATATAAAACCCCCAGCCCCAATGCACTCATGATGATTCTCCGCTGGGTGTTGTTTCTCAGGCTGATGCTTGCGCCTATCATGGCTCCGCTTATCAGAAGCTGTTGAGACATTCTCTGGGCTCCATGCCGCGCTATCACATGGGCGATTTCGTGACTCAACACTGTTGCCAGCCCCGCTTCGTTTTTGCAGATCCGAAGCATGCCGGTGTACACCGCGACTTTACCTCCCGGGAGCGCAAAAGCGTTTTTCTCATCCGATTCGATCAACTTGAATTCCCAATCGAGTTTGGGCATATCGCTAACTTCCGCGATGCGAGTGCCAACACGCTGCAGCACCTGCTTCAAATGAGTGTTGTCTGATTCCTTCTGGTCTTTAAGTGCTTGTTGGTATGCTTGTTTGCCGAATGCGATTTCCTGGGACTCGGGAATTAGAATCAATGCCTGCCTTTCAGAAACCGGTGTGGTAGCGCAGGCGGTTATGAATACAGTCGTAAGAATTATTTTAAATGTTTTAAGCATGCATTAATTATAGAAGGCCATGATGTGGTTTTCAACCACCGCTGTTGAGACAGTTTTTGATTTAAGTCTAGTGGTTGCGTCTATAGAGGGAATATCATATGCTTTGCCTATGAAACAGGATTTGTGGAAATATGAATTAAAAGCCCGGGACCAGGGATATAAATTAGTCGCCGGTGTGGATGAAGCAGGTCGGGGTCCTTTAGCAGGCCCTGTTGTGGCAGCTGCTGTGGTTTTGCCAATTGATGTTGATTTTGAAGGGTTGGATGATTCAAAAAAACTTTCAGCTTCAAAACGTGAACAACTTTTTCCCATACTGCAAAAAATGGTCCACGGGGTATCTGTGATTGATCGGGAAGTGATTGACGAGATCAACATTCTTCAGTCGGCAAGGTTGGCCATGAAACAGGCAGTTGAAAAATTATCAAAAGGACCCGACCTGCTGCTCATTGATGGAAACCAGAAAATAGATTCTTCCATTGAGCAGTGGCCGATTGTGAAAGGAGACTCGAAAAGTTTTTCTATCGCTGCGGCTTCGGTTCTGGCGAAAGTGACTCGAGACCGTATCATGGATGATTATCATAATCTATATCCACAATATGAATTTACCCGGCATAAAGGTTATGGCACCAAACTGCATCGGGATTTGATCGCCGAGCATGGCCCATGCCCGATTCACCGCCGAACCTTCAAGGGCGTTACGGAATACATCAGTGAGTGACTGGGAATGGACCAGTAGCAATGGTTTCCTTTTGCTAAATGAATTTTTGCACACAGGTCAAAGGCCGAGTGACCAAATTTCTTGATTGTTAATCTTATGCTCTCTTTATTGAATAAAAAATGGTGTCAGGCCGAGTCAGCTTTAGATACGGTGTCGATGCTGGAGACGGAACTCCAGTTGCCAAAAGCAATCGCAGCTCTTCTTGCGAATAGAGGCGTTACAACTAAAGAGTCGGCAAAGGATTTTTTGGAGGCAGATTTCGCCCGTTTGCATGATCCGTTTTTAATGAATGGTATGCAGCAGGCTGTAGACCGGGTGATCCATGCCTTTGAGAAAAAAGAATCCATCACTGTATTTTGTGATTACGATGTCGATGGGGTCACTTCTGCAGCTTTTCTCACTCATTTTTTCCGCGATCTCAATTGTCCGGTCGAAGCCTATTTGCCTGAACGCCAATCAGAAGGCTATGGACTTAACTCTGAAGCTGTTCGTAAAATTCGTGAGAGTGGTGCCAATT
>WAHY01000008.1:45764-56974 GCA_009873635.1 Nitrospinota bacterium | reverse complement strand
GCAGCTTTTCTCACTCATTTTTTCCGCGATCTCAATTGTCCGGTCGAAGCCTATTTGCCTGAACGCCAATCAGAAGGCTATGGACTTAACTCTGAAGCTGTTCGTAAAATTCGTGAGAGTGGTGCCAATTTGATGATCACTGCTGATTGCGGTATTACCGGTGTGAAAGAGGTGGCGCTGGCGAATGAAATCGGATTGGATGTTATTGTGACCGACCATCATCAAGTGGGTGAGGAAGGTTTGCCCCCGGCAGTTGCCGTTCTCAATCCCCATCGAGCGGATTGCAATTATCCTTACCGTTTTTTGAGTGGAGTGGGCCTGGCTTTCAAACTCGCCATAGCTGTGCGTAAGAGACTGTATATGGAGGGCTGGCCCAAAGAAAGCCTGCCTAATTTGAAACGTCATTTGGATTTGCTTGCCCTGGGAACCATCGCTGATGTAGCACCGTTAACCGGTGAGAACCACATTCTGACTTTGCATGGGCTCGAAATGTTATCCGTCACTGCTAAACCCGGATTAGTCGCTCTGAAAGAAACCGCAGGAATTGTGGGGAATGTTGATGCGCGTTCGGTAGGTTTTGGTCTTGGTCCACGTCTCAATGCCGCTGGAAGGCTGGGTCGAGCCGACAGTGGTCTGCATTTGCTCACGTCTACAGATTTAAAAGAAGCAAAATCCCTGGCCAGGGAACTGGAACTCACTAACAAGGAACGAAAAGACATTCAGGAAGAAACGGTAGCGGAAGCGGAGGAATTATTCCGGAACGAAGTCGATATTAAAAAGGACCGGGTGATTGTGCTGGCATCAGAGATTTTTCATCCGGGTGTGATCGGTATTGCCGCTTCCCGTATGGTGGATAAATATCACCGGCCCACAGTTCTCATTGCTATAGAGGGAGATCAGGGGAAAGGCTCTGGACGCAGTATCCCAAAGTTTAATTTGTTCAAGGCGTTCACGGATTGTGGCGAACATCTTTTGCAATTTGGAGGGCATGCTTATGCCGCCGGTCTCACTATCAAAGAGGACCAGGTAGAAGCGTTTCGCAATGCCATGAATGAGGTGGGACACCGGCATTTGAATGAAGAAGATTTGATTCCTGAAGTGGGTGTGGATACTGTTTTGCGTCTTGATGAAATTGACCTGTCTTTTTACAGTCGACTGGCTTTGCTTGAACCCTTTGGTGCTGAGAACCCGGTCCCTTGCTTTCTATCTCAGGGTGTGCAATTTCAGGAAGTTAAACAAATTGGTAAAGAAAAAAACCATGTACGTTTCCGGGTCCGGCAGGGAAGTGGGCGGATTGAAGGTGTCGGCTTCGGGCTTGCCGAGGTTTTTGATTCGGTCGAGGTTGCCACAGAAACCTTTGATATTGCCTACGAAATCAACCTCAACACCTGGAATGGAAGGGAAAAGCTGGAGATAAAGCTAGTTGATTTGCGGCTGGCAGATGCTGGTTAAGTCGATCTTTTGCGATGATATTTAGAGCAATCCAACAGGTTGGATCAATTGCCACCAGCTTTGGTCCAGGTGCTTTCAGAAAACCGGAATAAATTAAAAAGGTTTAAATGGGAAAACCTTCCTGGTGTTTTCAAATAGAATCCGCTTTCTTGAAAGGTGTTTTTACGAGCATGAACCGATTTATGTTCTTGGGCATGCTCATTCCGGTTTTAAGGTAAAGAAGAAACCAAAATTAAAGCTCAAGCATTTTCTGGAAGCTAAAAATCTAATTGAACAGGATGGATCTCTGGATCCGGAGGAATTGGAGCGTGGCGCGAAAATTTTAGGGTACCATCATCAAACCAGTCAGGAAAAAGAAGAGGGGACACCAGAGCCTGTCGTTAAAATGATTTTCCGGAATACCCCGCCGCATCCTTTTGTCATCAGTAATATGAAGGAAAGTGATCGGGTTTCAAGTTTGAATTTGAATCTGTATTTAAATTGTTTGGTGGGCCTGTTGTGGCCGTGGGAGGAATATACTTCCTGATTTCCAGTCTGTAACAGGTTCAATCATTCGACACGAACCGCTTCTTTCGGATTGAGCTTTTCTGCCAGCCGGGCGGGGTAAAGTCCGGACAATAAGGATACTCCCCAGAACATTGTCACCATGACGAGAATGAAAATGTAAGGGAAGTGCACCTGTATGGTCCACCCAAATGATTGTTTGTTGATCACGAAGATTAAAATGTAGGAAACGATCACACCGGCAATAAAACCCATTACCGACCCTATCAGCCCCAGTATTCCCGCTTCGATCATCACCATGCGCTTGACCTGCCCTGTGAACGCGCCGATGAACCTTAATATTCCTATTTCCCGTTTGCGTTCTAAAGTCAGGGAGACCAGAGTGTTGAACAGTCCCAATACAGCAACCAGTATTGCTATGATTTCCAGCGAATAGGTGATTGCGAAGGTTTTATCGAACACTTCGAGAACCTGGTGTTTCAATTCGGAGTTGGAACGAATGATGAGGCGGTGATCTTTTAAAGTTTTAAGAACTTCTTTCCGGGTGGAATTAAGCTGGTTCTTGTCGTCAAGATAAATGACGAAGCTGTTGATTTCAGTTTCATCGTAGTAGTTTAAAAAAGTGGTGCGGTCAAGAATGATATATCCGCGTTCGCGGGAATAATCAAAGTAGACGGCGGCAACTTCCAGTTGAGCGGGACCGTTAGGGGTTTGCAGATTAATAATATCTCCAACATTTGTTTTGTGTTTGAGAGAGAATGCCTCGGAGATCATGGCCCGATTTTGATTGACCATAACGCTTGCCAGTTTGCTGGAAGGCGGGCCAGACTTGATCACCAGGTTACCGTATTGTGAAAGAACTGAAAAATCGCCTGTGGCCAGGACTACGGGAAGGTCATTATAAGTGATGTCCATGGCGCGAAATTGATCAACGGCAGCAACGCCCTTTAAGGATTTCAGTTTTTCCACCGAACCTGAAGGCAGGGTATGCTGGTAGTCTATGTCTCTTCCTCCCGCTACACGTACAAACAAATCCGCTCTCAATGTCTGGTCGATCCAGACTATTACCGTTTGCCTGAAGCTGTGTACCATGATCGACATGCTGATGACCATCATGAACGCAATTGCAAGCGATGAAACCGCAAGTGCGTTTCGCCCTACATTTTGTGACAGGTTCATGCAGGCCAGTAATCCTTCGCCACCAAACTGGTTCTTGAAAAAGAAATGCAGCCGATCACGGGCCCATAACAAAACCGCGGGCGTTAAAAGTGACAGGCCAAGAATGATTAAAAATACCGAGAGGAATCCGAAGTAGGGGAACTGGTTGATGGGCGGCAGTTGCGTACAGAACGCCGCGAGAACAACAACAATCATGGCACTCATATTCAAGCCGCGGTTTCCATGAAACAATTTCAGGTCATAACTTCCTCTTCGCATGACGAGTGTTGGTGGTGTGGTGGCCGCGTCCCATGCGGGGATGAGGGCCGATATAAAGCTGAGCACCACTCCTAAAACGAAATAAGGTCCCATCTTTGTCCATTGAAAGTCAACTTCAGTGACATAGCTGGGCGCATAAAGATTATTGACGGTGAGAGAAACGGCATCCAGTGAAAACTGCGCGAAAAAATATCCCAGTCCTATTCCCAGAACAGAGCCAATAGCGCCAATGACTCCAGCTTCCAGAAAAAAGATCAGGGCTATTAATGTAGGGGTTGCCCCGATTGCCCGCAAAGTGCCGATCTCAACTCTCCTGCGTACTACTGATAAGGCGATCATGTTATAGATGAGATAGAGCGCAACCAGAAGAGCCACAAAACTCAAGGCGGTCAGGTTATATTGAAAAGCCTGCAGCATTTTACCAACCTGACGGTTTTTGCGTTGTGGACGCTCTACTATCATATGGTCAGGGAGCAAGGGAGCGATTTTTTCCCGCATGGACTCGAAATTCTCGTTGTTAATAAACTGAATGTCGATGCGGTCCAGCTTTCCAATTTTTTCAAATACATTTTGTGCCGCCGCGATATCCATCATTGCAAAGTTTCCATTCAGGGCTTTGCCGATTCCCTTGTTCTCAAGGATCGCATTGACATTGAGCGTTTTAACCTTCCCTTTTATTAAAAGCTGGATGGTGTCGCCTGGGGCAAACTTTGTTCCGGGAACGAATTTTTCAGGAAGTATGATGCCTTTTGGATCCAATATGAGAGGTAATAAACCTTTCAGGTCTTTTTCTACCGTTTTTATTGAAAAGTCGCGGATACCACTGTCCTGCAAAAGATCGGTTCCTATTATTTCCACCACCTCACCGCTGATGGATTCAACTCCATATCCTTCAATCACAGGATAAGCTTTTATTTCCTGACGTAGTTTGTGGAGTTTTTCAAAGATGGATTCATCGAATGCCATTCCCTCAACCCGGATGACTGCATCCGCTCTTCCTAAAACAATATCTATGCTTTCTGTGAAAGAAACCATGGTTTGCTGGTTGGCAAGGCGAATGCTGAGAAACACAGCGACTCCAACAGCCACCCCAAGGATGGTGATGGTTGTTCGAAACGGATCTCTCAATAGAGGTCGCAGGATCAGCGCGGTGAACAGGTCTTTAAAATATAGAAGGAAGCTCACGGTGTTTTATCAGTCAGTCTGCCATCGCGAATTTCGAAATGGCGGTTTCCTATAGCCGCAACCTGAGGATTGTGGGTGACCATGACCACCGTTGTCTCAAAATCGGTGGAGGCTTTTTTCATGAGTTCGATTATTTTTTGCCCATTTTCAGAATCCAGGTTGCCGGTCGGTTCATCGGCAAGCAGGATGACGGGCTGGTGCACGAGAGCACGGGCGATGGCAACTCTTTGCATTTCTCCACCCGAAAGTTCAGTCGGAAAAGAATCAGCCCGGTGCCAGAGTCCGACATAATCAATCAGGGTTTTGATACGTTGACCATCTGTTCTGGATGAATGTGCCAGTAATAGAGGCAGTTCTACATTTTCCATCACCGTGAGGGTGGGCATGAGGTTAAAGAACTGGAATACGAAACCTATCTCTTTTCGCCTCAGTAAAGTGAGTTCGTGTTCGGAAAAGTCTGATACGTTGCGGCCGTTGAGGATAATTTGTCCCCGGTCGGGAAGGTCGAGTCCGGCTAAAAGGTTGAGCAGGGTGGTTTTCCCTCCTCCACTGGGACCCATGATGGTGACAAAGTCGCCGGTATCAAGGCTCAGGTTTACCTCTTCCAATGCCTTCACCTTTTGCGATCCGCTCTGGTAAGACTTGAAGACATCAATAAACTGAATGACGGGATTGACCATGCGTTACAGCATATTAGAAATACGGTTTCACTGCAATAAAACGTTAAGAATCTCCTTAGCCAATGAACCACATTTATAACCGGCATTCAAAGAGTTTCCTCGACTTGATGAGCTCTTGTCATGCACTTTCCCGGTCAGGGGACGTTGAACCTGTATGGGGAATATGGTATGGATGGGCCAGTAAATCCACAGTATAAAATGCAACAACGCTTAGCGTGCGTTTTTTTTCTCTTGGAGTTTTAATATGGCAATATCGCAGAAAGTTACCGGGTTCATGGAGAAGTCTTCCTGGATTAGAAAAATGTTTGAGGAAGGCATCCGTCTAAAGAAGGAGTTTGGAGAAGACAATGTGTTCGACCTTTCTCTGGGCAACCCGGTGATGGAACCTCCCCGGGAGGTAAGAAAAGCATTGATGGATTGCGCGAGTGACGAGTCGCCGGGACTCCACCGCTATATGCCAAACGCGGGATTCGCCGATGTTCGTGATGCGATTGCCAAATCTTTAACTCCCGAATGCAAGGTGGATCTTACGGCTGATGATGTGGTCATGGTATGTGGCGCCGCGGGAGGACTCAATATAACCTTAAAAACCCTGCTTGACCCGGATGATGAAGTCATCATATTCACACCTTATTTTGTAGAATACCTGTTTTACGCTGACAATCATGGTGGCAAAGCGGTGGCTGTTCCCACGCTGGAAGATTTCCAACTGGATTTTGAAGCATTAAAAAATGCTCTAAACAAGAAGACCAGGGCAGTTATCATAAACTCCCCTAATAATCCTACCGGAGTTGTTTATTCACGATCTGAGTTGCAGGAGTTGGCGAATATTTTAAAAAAGCATTCAGAAAAACTTGGCAGGGCTGTTTATCTGATCTCAGATGACCCGTATAAAAAAATCACATTTGATGAAGTGGAAGTACCGAACATCATGGAGTTTTATCCAAACAGTATTTACATCACTTCACATTCCAAGGATATTGCCCTTCCTGGAGAGCGCATTGGTTTTGTGGTGGTGCATCCTGAATGCGAATCGGTCGAGTCACTCATGGCGGGATTAATTTTCTGCAACCGGGTGTTGGGATTTGTTAACGCCCCTGCGCTTATTCAACGTGTTGTGAAACAGGTGCAGGGAGTGACAGTGGATGTGGAACAGTATCGTCGAAAACGGGATTATCTATATAATCAACTAGTCCGGATCGGTTATCAGGTTGTGAAACCACAAGGAGCCTTCTATTTTTTCCCGAAATCCCCAATAGAGGATGAGGTGGAATTTGTTAAAAAGCTGGCTGAGCAAAAAGTGTTGGTGGTTCCGGGGAGAGGGTTTGGTTTGCCAGGTTACTTCCGCATATCCTACTGTTTGCCGGATTCTGTTATTGAGGGTTCTATTGCAGGGTTTGAGGCGGCTTTCAAAGCCTCCTAGGGTCGGAAGCACAGGACCTGACTTTTTCTGGTGAATAAAAAATATTTCGACTGTACTGGTAATTGCCCAATTGCCTTCCACGTCAACGGGCCGGTTGATTGAAGAATCTTTTCTGGTAAAATTGAATCTAATCTATACTTAGGAAAACAGTGATCGTTTATTAAAGGATGGTTTGTTATGGCTTTAACACAGGATCAAATCAACCGTTATAGCCGGCATTTACTTTTGCCGGAAGTGGGGGTTGAGGGGCAGGAGAAAATCTGTAACGCCAGGGTGCTTTTGATAGGTACTGGCGGCCTGGGTTCTCCATTGGCATTGTATCTTGCCGCGGCGGGTGTAGGACACCTTGGTTTGATAGATTTTGATGTGGTGGATCTCAGTAACCTGCAAAGGCAAGTAGCGCATGGTGAATCAACAGTTGGAAAGTTGAAAGTGGATTCGGCGAAGGACCGTATTGCCGATTTGAATTCCAGCATAAATGTCACCACTTACAATACGCGCTTATCTTCAGAAAATGTGATGGAAATTTTTGCTGACTACGACATTATTGTCGATGGAACGGATAATTTCCCCACCCGTTATTTGGCCAGTGATGCCTGTGTGTTGCTGAAGAAGCCTTATATATACGGATGTATATTGCGTTTTGAAGGTCAGGCCTCCGTGTTCGATTCCCGCGTTGGGCCGTGTTACCGTTGCTTGTATCCATCGCCACCCCCACCAGGGCTTGTTCCCAGTTGTGCCGAGGGAGGTGTAATAGGAATTCTGCCGGGCATTGTCGGCCTGATTCAGGCAAACGAGGTGGTTAAACTGATATTGGGTGCAGGCGATCCGCTGGTGGGCCGACTTTTACTGTTTGATGCGTTATCCATGAAATTCAGGGAAATGAAATTACGCAAAGATCCATCTTGCCCGATATGTGGTGATAACCCGACCATCACCGAATTGATCGACTATGAACAGTTTTGTGGAATCCTGCCTGTTGAAGAGTCGGCTTCCGATGCCGAAATGGAAATTGGTGTGGAGCAGGTCAAACAAATGCTGGACTCAAAGCATACATTCAAGCTGATTGATGTGCGTGAGCCTTCCGAATACGATATCTGCAAAATTGAGGGAGCAACTTTGATTCCGCTCGGCGATATAGAAGCCAGAGATACTTCTCTTTTGAACGGATTGAACCCGAATGACGAGATTGTGCTTCATTGCAAAGCCGGGGTGCGATCGATGAAAGCGCTTAAAGCTTTGGAAGAAATGGGTTTCAGCAACCTGAAGAGCATGCGTGGGGGTATCAGTGAGTGGTCTGAGAAAATCGACTCCTCTGTGCCTTTATATTGAAAAGACCTGTCTCAAAATTAAGGTAACTCCGAACGACCTTTGATCAATACATCCCAAGTAGTGGGTTGACAAGGAGGTATGAGAAGTTTAAGGTGAGCGTACGGATATGATTTTTGTTTGGTCGACTTTTTTACCGGGTAATTGAAAGGGGATATTATGAGCGACTCCGATGGATCAGAACGAAGTTTTGAAAAATTGTCCAAGGCTATCACCGAAGCCGTCATGACATCACCCAAGGTTAAAAAGATTGTTGCTGAAATTCAAAAAGATGAAAATATTTGTCCCAAGAGTTTTATGGTATTGGTCCTCAAGATGGAAGTGTTGACCGATTCGCTGGAATTGGAAGTTGAAGAGGAACTCACTGAGGAGCGGCCCGCCCCCAAGAAGCGCAGGAGCAAGAAACCTTCGCAAACGCCGCAGTTCATCGATGGACAGGAACTTTCCAAAAAAGAAATCGAATTTCAGGAGTTTGCCAACAAAAAGTTTGACTCCAGGGAATGGCTCAAGAAAAACGGGCTCATTTTATAAGGCGTTTTTTCCTTATCTGGTCACTGCTTTCTGTTCGGCTTTCTTCATGCCCAAGATCGTTTCCTCTGGTGATTTTGAGTCGGCCAGAAAAGAGATGGTCGAAGATCAGATCAAACGTAGAGGCATTCACGATGCCCATGTTTTGCAGGCCCTGTTAAACGTACCCCGCCACTTATTTGTTGAGCCTGAATTTATCAATAAGGCATATTCCGATTTTGCACTCCCAATAAAAGAAAACCAGACTATTTCTCAGCCATATATTGTCGCGTTGATGACCCAGAGCGCGATGCTGGAATCCGATGACCGTGTTTTGGAAATTGGCACTGGCTCCGCTTACCAGGCGGCGGTTTTAGCGGAAATCGTCAAGGAAGTTTATACCATCGAAATTATTGCGCCATTGGCGAACGCTGCTAAAAGCAAACTGCACGAACTGGGTTATAACAATGTGACGGTTCGTCATGGTGATGGGTATAGGGGATGGGAGGAAAAATCTCCTTTTGACGCGATTCTCATTACTGCGGCTACGCCAAAAATACCCCGACCCTTGATTGACCAGCTAAAGGTAGGAGGCAGGATGGTTCTTCCACTGGGGAAAACAGGATCTGCGCAGGATTTGATGGTATTGACCAAACAGGACGATGGAAAACTGAAAAAGAGTTCCATTGCTGGTGTGGTGTTCGTGCCCATGACCGGAGAGATCCGTCGATGACAATCTGGGGTCAGGCGAAAAAGAAAATACGTCAGCCAGCAGTTGCTGGAAGATTTTATCCCGCTCAGCGTGATGCGTTGATCCGTGAGGTGGAAACACATATTGAACGGGATGGAAAGAAGAGTGAGGCTCTTGGCATTGTCTCGCCTCATGCCGGATTCATGTACTCAGGGGATGTGGCGGGAGCCGTGTATTCCCGGATTGAAATTCCGGATACGGTTATCTTGATAGGACCCAACCATACAGGCAGGGGTGAGACGGTTGCGGTCATGCCGGAAGGTGTCTGGTCCATGCCAATGGGTGATATCGCTATTGACCGGGAACTGGCTAACGCGATTTGTGAAGAAACGATCATTGCGAAAAAAGATGATTCGGCTCACCTGTTCGAACATTCCCTTGAGACCCAGCTACCTTTTCTGCAATATTTTAAAAAGGATTTTCAGATTGTCCCGATATGCCTAAGGCGTGTGAAAATTTCCTCCTGTAAAGAACTCAGCGAAGGCATTGTTCGTGCCGTCAAAAGATTGGGTAAGCCTGTTCTTCTTGTGGCCAGCTCAGACATGACTCACTATGAATCACACGATGAGGCAGTTGTTAAAGACCGCATGGCTATCAATTGTGTTACAAATTTTGACCCGGTGGGTTTATTTCAAACGGTACAATCTGAAATGATTACAATGTGTGGGATCAATCCTGTAACGGTCATGCTGATGTGCGCAGAAAGACTGGGTGCCAAAGAGGCTGAACTGGTCAAATACATGACGTCAGGCGAAGTCAGCGGCGATATGGACAAGGTAGTCGGTTACGCAGGAATGATAGTCCACTAGCCCTCTGTCGAGGGAGGCAGATAGCAAAAGCTCATTGGCAGATGTGAAGATTGCTCACCAAATTTGGGTCCAGCGTTACGCTGGCCAGCGGGCTGGCTAACGGGGGCACTGCATCAATTCGATTTCGTATTTATCTGGATCTTCGGTAAAAATGAAACGAGTGCCGTTTGAGGTTTCTATCGGCCCTTCGGTGATTGGGATTCTGGCATGCTCCAACTTGAAGATGCAGTTATCCAGGTTTTCGACTTCAAAGGCCAGGTGGACCAGGTCTTCGGGAACTTCAACCTTCCCCGACTCGGGGAAAGAACATAACTCCAGCTCACAGTCTGTCGCGGGAAAACGCAAGAAAACAAGCTTCGAACCACGTGGTGAGGTTTTTTGTTCGATAAGTTCCATGCCCAGGACATCCCGGTAAAATTTAATAGATTGCTCCATGTCCGAGACACGGAAGCGGGTATGAAGATATTTTTTTATCATAATTATTGTTGTTTACGCTCAGTCGCCGCTGGCTAGTAATTGAATTGGACAAGGGGTTTGTATTTATCCATTTGTTCTTTAATTATACCGACCAGCTCGTCAAGGCGATCCCTGGTTTTTGCTTCAAACCTTAGTACCAGAACCGGTTGTGTGTTAGAAGCCCGGATCAAGGCCCATCCATCGCCAAAGTTTATTCGCACACCATCAATGTCGACAACTTCATATTGCCTCCTGAAAGACTCTGTCAGTTCCCGGACAATTTCGAATTTTTTGTCATCGGGACAGTCGATACGAATTTCTGGTGTGTATGCGGTTTCAGGCAGATCGGCCAGCATCTCAGACACTTTCATGCTGGATTGAGCGATAATCTGTAAAATTCTTCCAGCGGCAAAAATCGCGTCATCAAATCCGAAATAATTGTCTGAGAAACAAACGTGACCGCTCATTTCCCCTGCAAGGAGAGCATTTGTTTCCTTCATTTTCTTTTTAATCAGCGAATGACCTGCCGGAGCCATGACAGGGACCCCGCCGTGCTTTTCAATATCCTGATACAGGTTCTGGGAACATTTGACCTCTCCGACAATGGTGGCGCCAGGGTTTCGCGATAAAATATCGCGCGCAAAAATAGTCAATAGCTGGTCGCCCCAGAGAATATT
>WAHY01000008.1:27174-45664 GCA_009873635.1 Nitrospinota bacterium | reverse complement strand
CCTATACCGAGTTCCGCGTTTTCCGAGCGAACTTTTTCGATCAGCCCTGCCAGGTTTTCCTCTACGGTCGGGTCGGGGTGGTGGTTGGGGAAGGTGCCATCTGGTTCGCAAAAAATTTCTATGGGGTCCAGACCAAGCTTTTTCAAAAGTTGTGGACCAGTAATTCCGAAACACCCGTTACCCCCATCGACCACAACTTTCACTTTTCTGGGAACATTGATGATCGAACAAATGTTATCCATGTAAGGTTCCAACACATTTGTCTGGTCGGTTTTTCCCGTTCCGGTTTCAAAATCATCAGCCTCAATCAGGCCCTTGAGTTCCTGAATTTTTTTGCCGTATAAACTGTGTTGGCCGAGGCTGATTTTAAAGCCATTGAACTCTGGAGGATTGTGGCTGCCGGTGATCATCACACCGCCATCGGCCTCAAGGTGGTGAAGCGCGAAATAGGAAACAGGTGTGGGGACCATTCCAATGTCCACGACATCGCAGCCTGTCGAATTCAGTGCCTGGGCTAAGATATCCCGGAACTCCACGGAACTGGATCGAACATCGCGTCCCACTACCAGAGATTTTCCTCCCTGGCGTTTTATATAAGTGCCAATAGCTTGACCTATTTGTTGAACGGTTTCGGGGGTGAGGTCTTTGCCAACGATACCGCGGATATCATATTCACGAAAAATTTGCGGGTTAATAGACATAATTAAGATATTTTATTTTTAGTTGTTGGATAGTTCAAAAATGACGAATTGTTAAGGCCATTTCTAC
Organism: Nitrospinota bacterium; assembly: GCA_009873635.1. Classification (NCBI taxonomy): domain Bacteria; kingdom Pseudomonadati; phylum Nitrospinota; species Nitrospinota bacterium. The sequence continues at coordinate 44,896 of WAHY01000008.1, read as the reverse complement.
CGGGAGAATACTTCTAGTTTATCTAAAACGCAAGCAGGCCGCGGTAAAGGTTAATTTTCAGTGATCCGCTTAATGCTCATGAAGTTGGTTCATTTTCTATATTTTCTGAAGAATTTTTATGAGCCAGGATGCTCGAAACCTCAAAGGTTTTTTCATCCCTGAAGATCGTTAAATGTATTTCCTGTCCGGGTACGAGAGTCAAAAGTTTTCTTTGTAAAAGCGCGAGATTGGTGATTGGTTGTTTTTCAAACTCGGTGATAATGTCATTTACTTTCAAACCGGACTTTTCAGCGGGACTGTCTTTTTCCACTTCTTTGATAACAATTCCATCCGGTTCCAGGTAGTTTAATTCAGCGGCTTTCTGGGGAGTGATTGGGACGGCATGTGCTCCGAACCATCCTCTTTCCGTTTTTCCGGTGATCAACATGCCCATGACACCTTTAACGATATTGATAGGTATCGCGAATCCCAGCAATTGTGCCTGTTCAATAATAGCCGTGTTGATTCCAACCGCTTCCCCATGAAGATTAACAAGTGGTCCACCACTGCTGCCCGGGTTGATGGCTGAATCGGTCTGCAAAAAGTTGTTGTAGCGGTCTCCAGCGTGTGGGTTCATTCTTTCCTTGGCGCTGATCAGTCCGGATGTGACCGAATGCTGGAATCCAAGCGGATTCCCCATAGCCAGAACCACTTCGCCCATTTTCAGTTTGTCTGAATCCCCTAAAGGTAAAACCACGGGAATGAAATCCGGCTCAATTTTAATGAGAGCGGTATCGGTCATGCGGTCGATCCCGATAATTTTTGCCGGGTATTCTTTTTTCCCTTCAGACAGCACCACACGAATGTTGACAGAGTTGGAAATCACATGGGCATTGGTCAGAATGTATCCTTCCCGATTGATCAGGAACCCTGAACCCAGGCTGAACCCTTCTTCTTTATATGGAATGGGAACCTGGAAGGGGATGATGTCCAGAATGGAAGAAACCAGGGGAATTCGAATTGGCAAAAGATCATTTGGGGCTATTCCAAACCTGGCATCACGTTCCTCAAGTCGGATGGTGTAAATGTTTACTACCGCCTGTTTGACTTTCCCGGTAACACGGGAAAAAGTGTGGTTGTCTAATGGAACCGGTTCGCGGTCATCGGAGGCATCGGCATGGTCCCAAAAATTTTCCAGGTTGATATCTGTCAATGAGACAGACTTAAACCGTTTGTCAAAGATAGGGGCGTCTTGATTTACGAGGACCTTTTCAGGATTTTTTGAACGGGAAACCGAGCATCCGGCAAGCAGGTAAAAAATAATAACGCAGGACAGCAACGCGCTCGCTAAAACTTTTGTCTTTCGAGTTAACATATACTTCCTGATTAAAATGGATTTCGTGTGACCCCGCCATCGACAGTAAAGTTGGTAGCTGTAATCCAGCCTGATAAATCAGAAGCCAGGAACAAGACCAGCCCGGTTAAATCTTCAGGCATTCCCATACGATTTAGGGGAACGGTTTTTCCGGTTTGTTCCATGATTTCTTTTTTGACCTTTTCAAAATCGGATCCTGAGCTTCTTGCTTCGTCTTCCCATGACTTACTCCATACCGGGCCGGGTGACACAGAGTTGACCAGAATTTTTTCTGCTGCCAGGGTCTGAGCTAATGAAACCGTTAAATTCGAGAGTCCTGCCTTCATGGCGCTGTAATGGGGAAACACTTCCTGCGGATTGGAAGAGGCAATCGATGAAATATTTATGATCCGTGCGCAGGTTGATTTTGTCAGGGAAGGAATGCAGTACCGACTCAGCCGAACTGCAGACATCAAGTTGATCTGAAACGAGTCTTCCCAGTCCTGATCGGTGAGATCATAAAAGTTTGCCAGCTTTAAAATTGCTCCAACATTATTGATCAGGACATCGATTTCGCCCAGTTGTTTCATTACGTTATTATGAAAATCCTCAACACCTTTTGCTGTGCCAAGGTCGGCAGAATAGAAAAAGTGCCCTTCTCCCTTTATTTCACTGGCGAGGGAAACCAGGCGGTCCTGGCTCCTTGCGCAACCGGCAACCACTGCGCCTTTTTCAGCAAAGGCGAGGGCAAGAGCGCGGCCTATGCCGTCTCCGGCCCCTGTGATGACTACTTTTCGGTCTTTTAGATTCATGTTAGTATGCGATTTATCTTCTTGATATTTTCTATTCTATGGAACCCACAATAATCCAGAAAATAACATCGTCGCCGTCACTGGTTTGGGTGGTGGCTGCGATTGGATTTTATATTCCCAACATCTTTCTTGGATTGTTTATGGCGTTCATGAAGAAAACAGCCGAGATCCTGAAAGTTCATCGTATCCTGTTTTATACTCTCGCGTTCTGCCTGGTGTATTACCTGATCATGAACCAGACCCACGATGAAAATGGCGTGCTGGATTATTTGGTCTGCCTTTACTGTATCACACTCGTCCCGTTCAGCAAACGCTGGGACGTGCTGATACACGCCTTTATCAGCGCGATGGGGCTGATACTCCTGCCATTGTTAATTGTTATGAGAATATAAAGGTTGAGATTTCAGAAAAATACTGCGGGTGTATTTGCGCTTAGTCTACGATAGCGGCTTTGACGGTGATATCGCCCAGGACTTTGACCCGGCAACCGAGCTTTTGATTATCTTTGAGTTTGTGGATGTTCTCAAAGAATCCGCGAGGATTGACGTTTTCCATCGGTTCAATTTCTACCACGCATTTGCCGCACATGCCATGCCCGCGACAGTTCAGGAACTTGTTCAGTCCTTTATAAACATCCGCTTCGTTAAAGAGCGCGGCCTTTCTCAGGTTTGCTCCATAACCGGCTTTTAAATCAATTGTTTCGCCGGTTTCGGTGTTGATGACCTTGATTTTAGGCATGTTAAAGGGTACTCCGGTTTTTACTGATTTTCAGGAACGCTATTAATGCCCGATATTGGGGGCAATGTCAATTGAAAAACATGCAGATTTATGAAGCAAATTCCCTCAACCCTCCCTTTTCAGGGGGAAGCCACTAGACCTTCAATGGAGTGGGCTATATTGAATAGTTGTGCCCCATCAGAATTTTCTTCTCTTTGAGAAAATCCTGGATTTTCACCGAGGCTTCTTTCGCATTTTTTGCTTCGTCCAACGAGAGTGTCAGGTCGGGTTCTCCTGACGATTGATCTCCCACTTGTACTTCTACAACCTGATAAGGATTGGCCAACAGTCTGAGGTCGGCCTGATCTTCCTGATGGAAAGCGTTGCTGGTGGAGATCACCACATGGCCGGCATCCAGAAACAGTTTTGCAACTTCTCCCAATCTTCGTGCGGATTCATTGATGCCACTGTTTTTGGGGTCTTCCAGGTCGGCTCCAACTCCCAAATTTACATTTCTTCTATCGAGCAGATAACTTTGAAAATTGTTCTGGAACAGGCTGTGTTCCAAAGTTCTGGCCAGATCACCTTTGCCGGTTTTGCGATCGCCGGTGATGAGTATCAATGCCGCACGGTGTCCGTTGCGGTATGCCCTTTCTTCCGGTTTGATTTCGCTCTTGATCCAGTTGAAGTCCCTTGTTCGAACTTCATCCCTGAGTTTATCGGACTTGGTAGCGGGTTTGTAAGTGGTGATGATACCGCCCCCGCAAACATCATATTCATCCACCAGAACGAACCGTCCTGTCGTGGCCACGGAACCGAACAGGTCAAAGGCTACCGGGTTTCTCGTTTTTAATGTCAACTCAGCAACGTCGTTTTTGGCGATGAAATCCTGATTGGTCAGGGTTTCCAATGTCGAGGCATCTATGGCCTTTTTGAACTCAAGCACCTCGCATTCAACTTCCTGCGTGTTCAGTTTGATAACAAACTTCCTGCCTTTTTCCAGGTTGCGTCGCCCCATCCAGAAGACGTTCGCATCGAAGGTTGTGGAGACAATCGGCAATTGGTCCATGAGTGTGCACACGTCCCCACGCTCAACGAATATCTGTTCATCAAGGGTGAACCCGATGGATTGCGAAGAAGTGGCTGTGGTAGGCTGCTCGGGCACGCTCCATGCTTCTATGGTTTTTACAACCGCCTGTTTGTTGGAAGGCGAAAAGATAACCCTGTCGCCAACCTTTAACTTGCCCGACTCGACCCGCCCGGCGATGATGCGGCGTTCGTCAAATTTATAAACATCCTGAACCGGAAACCGGAATGGGAGATGGTCTGGCGGCGGCTTTTTCTCAAACTGGTCAACCATGCTCAAAACCGTCGGTCCCTTGTACCAGGGCATTTCATCTTTTAGCGAAGCGATGTTGACACCGAGTTTGGCCGAAACAGGAATGAACTCCCGGGCTTCTATCCCCAGGGAATCAAGAAAGGCCGTGTATTCAGATTGAATATCGTTATAGACTTTCTGATCGTAACCGACCAAATCCATCTTGTTGATGACTACTGCGACCTGGGTTAGACCGAGCAGTTTTAAAATATAGCCGTGTCGTCGCGATTGCTCCTGGACTCCTTCGTTGGCATCGATCATCAGGAGTGCGGCCTCAGCATCAGCGGCACCAGTTACCATATTTTTGAGAAACTCTTTGTGGCCGGGCGCGTCAATGATGACGTACTTGCGTTTTGCTGTGCTGAAGAATATCTGTGATGTATCAATGGTGATGCCTTGTTCCTGTTCTTCTTCAAGGGCATCCAACAGAAAAGCAAACTCAAACTCTTTGCCTTGTTGCTTGCAGATATCGCGGATAAAATCCAATCTGCCCTCTGGCAAGGTACCGGTGTCAGAGAGAAGACGTCCGACTAGAGTTGATTTACCGTGATCAACATGACCAACGATGACCAGCCGTAAAAGACGGCTGGAAAGGTCTGGCGTGCTACCATTATTTCCCATTTACATATATCCCCGGGCTCTCAGTTTCTGCATGGCATAGGTGTTTTCCTGATCCTGTGCCCGCCCGGAGCGCTCTGATGTATTTGTTCGGTGTCTTAGTTCATCCACAATTTCATCCACGTTTTTGGCAGTGGAGTCAATGGTGCCTGTGCATGGGGCGCATCCCAGAGATCTGTATCGCTTTCCTTCCGGTGTCGCGAAATAGAGATCAATGATGGGGATTTTTTCCCTTTGTATGTATTCCCAGACATTCAGTTCCGTCCAGTGCAGGATCGGATGGATGCGGATGTGTGTGTCTTCAGAGAAAGTGGTTTTATACTGGTCCCATAACTCTGGAGGCTGATCCTTAAAATTCCATTCGAAGTTTTTATCCCTTGGAGAGAAATAACGCTCCTTGGCACGAGTGCCTTCTTCGTCCCTTCTAATACCAAGGATCAGACCCGTATAACCTTCCTGTTCCATGATGCATTGCAGGCCCTGGGTTTTTAATGCCTCACAACAAACCAGTCGGCCTTTTTCATGGTTCATGCCTTCATCCAGAGCCTTTTGATTTTTACCAACGACTAGATTCAGTCCCCATTCTTTGGCAACCCGGTCCCGGTATTCGATCATCGCAGGAATTTTGAAGGTGGTATCAATGTGAACCAAAGGGATAGGACAATGACCAAAAAATGCCTTACGTGCCATCCAAACCAGGATGGTGGAGTCTTTTCCAATCGACCACAGCATCGCCAGGTTTTTGAAGTTCTTATACGCTTCGCGCAGGATGAAAATGCTTTGATTTTCAAGTTCGTCTAAATGATCCATTAAAACTGTAATTCCTTATTGTTTAAAGGGGAATTATTACTTTATCTCGAATGTTCAATACAATCAAGGGGGATGTCGATTGTAGGGGAAATTGGTGAATTCCGCAATGGCCTTGATGCTGTTTTGGGGTTTTTTTATGAAAAATGTTTGTTTACCACATCCGGAAACTGACATTTCAGACAATTATTCTTATTTTGAGTGCAAAAATCCTGGCAAACCTGCATTAAACCTTGATTTTGTTTTTCGGAACTCAATACCTGGAGCTGGTTGAATGTCTCTGTGAACTCCAGGTATGAGTCCGTTGCCGTCATTTCAATTTCCACTCAGTGCCGCTCGGAGTGTCCTCAATAAGGACTCCCATTTGTGTTAACTCATCCCGGCAACGGTCGGCTTCTGCCCAGTTTTTGGATTGGCGTGCAGTGTTACGGTCTGCGATCAACTGCTCTATTTTGTTGACGTCCAGATTTCGGTCCAGGTTTTTAATTTCGAAAAGCTCTTTTTCAAATTCTTCAGGAGTCCTGGAAAACAGACCCAGAATTTTTCCCGCTTCTTCCCATGCATTGACTGCAACAGCAAGGTCTTCCAGTGAATCTCCTTTTCCCTGAACAGAGGTGTTGAGGTTGCGCAGTTCTTCATTCATGTGGGCCATTGCCACGGCTGTGTTCAAGTCATCGTTCATGGCCGCTTCAAATTTTTTCGTCAGCTCATGGTTTCTTATTTTTTCCTTGAAGTCGGGGATAGATGCCGGGTCTAATCCTTCAACCTTTTTGCGCGCTCCTTCTAAACCTTCATAAAACCGGGAAAGGACCTTAGTTGCGTCGTCCAGGTTTTTTTCAGAAAAATCGATAGGGCTTCGGTAATGACTGCTGATGAGAAACAGGCGCAATACCTCAGGATGATATTTTTTATAGACCTCACGGATGGTGAAAAAATTACCCAGGGATTTTGACATCTTCTCTTTGTCAATATTGACGAATCCATTATGCACCCAGTAACGGACAGGTTGCTTGCCTGTGCAGCCGCATGACTGGGCGATTTCATTTTCATGATGTGGAAAAACCAGGTCTTTGCCGCCGCCATGAATGTCAAAAGTATCGCCAAGATATTTTTTGCTCATTGCTGAACACTCTATATGCCAACCGGGCCTGCCTCGTCCCCAGGGACTGTCCCAGGATGGTTCATCAGGTTTGCTTTTTTTCCATAGGGCGAAGTCTAGCGGATCCCGTTTGATATCGTTGACTTCGACACGGGCGCCTGATTGCAGTTCATCAATATTTTTCCCGGAAAGGCATCCATATTCTTTAAATGACTTAATAGAATAGAAGACATCCCCCTCAACTTCATAGGCTTTGTCCTGATCCACCAGGGACTGGATCATTTCAAGCATTTCAGGGATGTGGTCTGTGGCTTTCGGTTCTTCAGTGGGCGAGGCAATGTTGAGCTGGCCCATGTCTTCATAAAAGGCTGAGATGTATTTTCGATTGACTTCCTGCCAGTCTACATTTTCCTCATTGGCACGGTTGATGATCTTGTCATCAATGTCAGTGAAGTTACGCACAAAATGGACATCGTAGCCAAGGTGCTGGAAATAACGGTAGAAAGTGTCGAAGACGATAGCGGCACGGGCGTGCCCCACATGACAGTAGTCGTAAACGGTGACACCGCATACGTACATACCGATTTGTTTTTCCTTCATGGGTGTGAAGACTTCTTTTTTCCGGCTAAGGGTGTTGTATATATATAGGCTCATGTCGATAAAATATCACCCACTAGCCGTGTAGGCAACTGAGCACATGATATTTTTCCTTGTAAAGTGCGAGGGAAGCCAACACAGCCTGGTGGCAATGTAGCGTTGACGCTCACCCGACTGCCAGACTTGAAGGTTATTTCCCGTTATCTGGTTTTATTCGGGTTTCAAGTTCCTTGACGTTCAGGCGCAGTTGCGAAACGGCGAACTTGGCCTGGCTGATGAGAGAGCTTTCGGTAACTTCTTCTTTACTAAAACCGGATATTTCTTTGCGGATTTTATCCAGTTTCTGTTCCAGTTGGATGCTTCGTTTGGAGCTGAAACTTTTAGCGATCGCTCCTTTTAGTCCTTCACCATCGTAATGTTTGGTGATGGCCATCAACATGCGTTTGCGGGAAATGAACTTTTTACCGTTTTTCCAGTCCTCAATGGCTTGCAGCATTTCTTTTTCAATATTGTCCACAATTGCGTTGTAGTCAGTCGGGTCGGTCATGTCATGGATTTCTCCGGGGACCGAGGCGGATTTGATATCGAAATCAAAAGTTTGGTCGACACCCGTCAGATCGGCAGACCTGAGGTTGGCTTCGACTTCATCCGGGGCCAGCATCGGGTCCCAGACCTGCATGATGTACCCTTCGCTCTTGATATTATCGAACTGGTAATCTCCATTGGCATCTGGTTTTGTGTAGTAACCGTTGGGCACAACGAACAGGGTACCTATCATGTCTTTATGCATATTGCACCTCAGTACCACGGGTCCAGCTTGTGTGAATTCAACGGTTTTGAAAGAACCTGATGCCATGGCCCCCAGGTTGAACTGATTGCTTAAGGATTTGGAGTAAATGTTATGCACTTCGCGGTCTTCATTGGAGAACGTGATGGTTGACCCAACAAGTACGACCGAATGTTTGGGACTGAACTGCAAACCGCTCTGGCGTATAGTCAGTTTTTGGGTTTTCTGGTTAGCGGCTCTGAGCTTGCTTTTGGTTTCCAGGAATACCAGGGTATTGGGACCCGGCTTTTGTCCATTGATCTTGATATTGCCTTTTACCGTAGTCGTATTCTTAACTTTCTTGGACCCTTCTTCCATATTATGGTCAGAGCCCTCAGATTTTTTTTCGTCACTGACTTTTTCAACAGCAGGGGGAGTTTCGATTTTTGCCTGCTTAACAATTTCAGGGGATTTTTCAGTGTCTTTCTTGATTGGTTTTTCAGCCGCGGGATCATAGAGTCCTAAAGCCGTCAGCATCTGGATGACGAATGGTTTTTCAAATTGTTTGTCGAGCTCAATAGCTTTTAGGAAATGTGGTGCGGCGTCTTCGAATTTTTTCTGGATACCTAAAACTATACCCAAATTAAAATGCCCCTGGGCAAAATCGGGATTGATAGAAATAGCCTTCTTATAGGCTGATTTTTCCTCTTCGTACATTTTTTTCCTGCCATGGGATTTCCCCAGCATGTTGTAGCCCATGAAATTGTTGGGAGAAAGTTTAACGGTTTTTTGAAACAACCGTATTGCTTCATCCGGGTGATCGGCTTCCAGTTCGCTCATGCCCCAGTTAAAGGTGATCTCTTCATCATCAGGTGAAAGTTCATGAGCGCGGGCGAATCGCCTGTTGGCCCCTTCAAACTTTTTAGCCATGCGCAGAGCCGCGCCCCAGATTGAGTAAAGCATAGGTGAATTGGGACTGATTTTGGCGGCTTTTTCAAACTCCATATCTCCCGCGTTGAACTTGCCCTCCTCAGTGAGTTGCATGCCTTTTTGGATGTGTTCCAGGGCTTCCCGGGGTAATTGAGACTGTTGCTGCGAAGGCAGGGAGGTGGCGGCTTTTATCAGGTTCCCCTTGTCCAGGTTGCTGGGGAGTTTGAAGTCATTGTTTTTTTTGGGTTCTTTCTTTTTCGGTACCGTTGTTTTAGCTTCTTGACTATTTTTATAAGGCTCCAGATTACTCTCAGGTGCTGAGTAATGCATCAAGGCCCAAAGCCCGACACCTAATACACTCACCCAGATGAATATTTGGAAAGAGCTTTGAATCAGACTTTTTCCTGATGAGTCAACTTTATTGTTTTTGGAGGTCATAGTTTTATCAGAGCCTAAGAATGAATGACGTTATAGAGACAGATCGAATAAAGATCGTCTCAAAATGGTTTTTATTCCTTTATATAATAATCAGGTTGAATTATTTTGAGTAATACGATTAAATCATAGCCTCAAACAGCCTGTCAACCGGATCAGCCTGTTAAAAAGGCGGTTTCTTTGCCAGAAAAAGTTGGACGTACCTGAATACTAAACGCTCTAATGAACTCAACAACAGAAGATAAAAGCCTGGAAAACGACCTGATCACTTATTTGAAGGGGAAGTCAGGGTATCTTCCATGCCAGTTGATCGAACAGGTGCACCGTCAGGGAATGATCCATTCTCAAGATCCAATCAACGCCTCTCAGATTCAACCTGTGAGTATGGATTTACGTCTTGGACGTAAAGCTTATCGCATTCAATGTAGCTTCCTGCCAGAAAATGAAAAGGTGGAAACGAAGCTCAAAGATGTCAATCTTTACGAATTCGACATAAGCGATGGAGGGATATTGGAAAAAAACGCAATTTATCTTATCCCTCTGATGGAAGAGTTGGCTCTTCCCGATTCCATATATGGGTTGGCAAACCCTAAAAGCTCAACGGGCCGGTTAGATATGTTTACCCGCGTTATTGTTGATGGAGGTCACAGGTTTGATGAGGTTCCACTTGGTTATCGGGGTAATTTATATCTGGAAATCATTTCCCGTTCCTTCCCGGTGAAGGTCCATGCAGGGTTGTCCCTGAATCAACTTCGGCTTGCACACAAGACATCACAGAGTTTGGACAAAAAGAAGCTGGTTCTCAAATATAAAAAAAATCCTATTTTATTTGATCGGAACGGTTTTTCCATTCCCGTTGATGAAGTGAAGGTGGAAGAAGGAATCTATGTCAGTGTTGATGTGGCAGGAGATCAGCCGGAGTCAATCATCGCCTACAAGGCAAAAACAAACTCAACCGTCCTTGACCTCTCCAAAATCCGTCATTACAAGGCGGACGAGTTTTGGGAACCGATATATAAGAATGTCAAGAATAGGTTGATTCTTGAGCCGGAAAGCTTTTATATAATGATGTCTAAGGAAAGAGTATGCATTTGGCCTGATTGGCTGGCAGAAATGATTGCCTATGAACCTAATAGCGGGGAACTGCGTACGCATTACGCGGGTTTTTTCGATTCCGGATTTGGCTGGAATGGAACCGAAGATCTTATTAATCAGGGTACAAGGGCGGTGATGGAAGTTCGCCCCCACGATGTTCCCTTTATGGTAGAAGACGGTCAGACTTTTTGCAGGCTGAAATTTGAAAAAGTGGTGGAACGGCCAGAAAAACTGTATGGTCTTCAATTGAATTCCAATTATCATTCGCAGGGCCTGGCGTTGAGCAAATATTTCGACCCCGACCATTAGCCATGGAGGCAATGGGCAATAGTTTTGTTTGAAATAAGAGTGTTGTCTCGGCTGAGCGGGATACGATCTTTGCCAGCGGAGGCTACTCCGCCCCGACCATTAGCCATGGAGGCAATGGGCAATGGAGTTGTTTCGAATTATTTTTTCACCCTCGTTAGAGCAAAAAACTATGGAACGTGAAGAATTAAAATCCATTGTTGAAAATGTTCTGTTGGCGGCTGACCAGCCTGTGACCGCGACCGAACTCACCAAAATATTTCTGGATGGAACCGATAAAGAGCAGTTGCAATCCATTCTTGATGAATTGCAGGAAGAATACAATTCGCGTAATTTTCAGATTACGGAGGTTGCGGACGGTTACCAGTTGTGCACCCGGCATGAATATAATGATTATATTCGCAAGTTTTTGAAACTGGACCGTTCAACCCGGTTGTCGCAACCCAGCCTGGACACATTATCGATCATCGCCTACAAGCAACCACTGACTCGTCAGGAAGTGGATGAAATCCGGGGAGTGGATTCCAGTGGGGTTATCAAGACCCTGTTAGAGAAAAAAATAATCGGTCCCGCTGGTCGAAAGAAAGTTCCTGGACGTCCTATTATGTATAGAACGACTCAAAAATTTCTGGAATATTTTGGTCTGAAAGATTTGAGCGATCTGCCCACTTTGGAAGATTTGAGGGAAGAGCTGGAAGGGGAAGACCCCCCACTTCAGACTCAAATTGAATTTTCTGCTTCGGAGTCTCCGGAGGTCTCGACCAACGATGAACCTGACAACTAGGAGTTGAGCCAGCGAGCAATAACTCAATTTGACTGCCATCAGGTTTGCTCGGCTTAAAAAGTTTTTGCTGATTGCTTCTCTCGCAAGAGAGGCGCTGTGCCAGCGGGCAATAACTCTATTTGACTGTCATCAGGTTTGCTCGGCTTGACGACCCTTTGCCACCTGATTTTCCCTGTTTATATTTTCTTATGATTTTTGGGTTATTTCATGAAGATTCGTTTGCAAAAAATAATTGCCGATGCAGGACTTGCCTCGCGCCGTGAAGCGGAGAGATGGATTGAGCTGGGCAAAGTGAGTGTCAATGGAGAAGTCGTGACACAGCTTGGTTCACTGGCCGATCCGATGAAAGACGATGTCAAGGTTCAGGGGAAATTGATTCCCAGGCGTCAGGAGTCCGCTTATGTCATTTTGAATAAACCCACGGGTTGTTTGACTACGATGGAAAAAGACAAGCGTGGGAGAACAACGGTGATGGAATATGTCCGGGTGGTGAAAGCCCGGGTTTTTCCTGTTGGCCGTTTAGACTACAATACCCAGGGAGTTTTGTTATTTACTAATGATGGCAAGCTTGCAAAGAAACTGTTAGACCCTCGATATGCGGTGCCTCGCACATATAAAGTAAAAGTGTCAGGAGTGCCAAATGAAAAAACCCTGAAAAGGCTGGCAAGGGGTGTGCACCTTGAAGGAGAGAATCAATTCAAGCCAATAGAAGCAAAGGTGCAAAGGCCCAGTGGTAAAAACTGTTTCCTCATTTTAACTTTAGTGGAAGGTAAAAACCGACATATCAAAAGGGTCTGTGAACATATCGGTCATCCAGTGATCAAACTCCAACGCACCCATTTTGCCGGGCTTAACCTTACAGGGTTACCGCTTGGTGCATGCAGGTTTCTAAGTACTAAAGAAGTTAAGTCGCTAAAAAAGCTTGTTAATACAGAACCTGAACCGGTCAAACCACGACGGAAAAAGCGGGTATGATTATGAAATTGTGGAGGTTTTTACCGTTACAGCTGATGGGTTGCTGGTTTTTCATCGCTGGTGGTCTTTATTGTACCGAAGTGTTTGCACAGCAAAATATGGGTCATGTTTATGAGGGTTTTGCTACGGTTCAGGTGCCGGGGGAAAATTATGTGGTAGCCAGGGAAAAAGCTGTGAAGCTGGCTTTGAAGAATGGTCTGGAAACAGCTTTGAAGGAAATTATGGGAGAAGAAGAGTTTGAAGCCAGCCGGAGAGATCTGCGCAAAATTTTAAGACGTGCTTCCCGTTATGTAAAAAGTTATCGTTTTTTAGAGGCGAATGATGACTTGATCAACAGAACCAGTGATGTGAGACTGGAAATGCGTTTTTTTGCCTCGGCAGTGAATCAGGCCCTGGCAGGGGTGGGAGTGATTGCCAGACCAGTCAGTGAAAAAAAAGTCGCGGTGTTGATCAAAGAAAAAAGTTTTACTTCTGCTCCGGTGTCATCATTCTGGGACATTTTTCCAATTTCAGAAACACAGCTTGTTAAAAACCTGATGGAAGATGGCATTGAAGTGATCGGGCGAGAACAACTGCGCGATATGGTTTCTGAATCAACGGCTCTGAATGCTATCAAAGGAGACTTGAAAGCCGCAAGGAGTATAGGGTTGAAAACAGGTGCTGATATCGTTATCGTGGGAACAGCCATATCTAACCTTCGCGGGAAAAATGCGGAAACAAATGTCAAAACCGTTCAGGCCAATATTAATGTCAAAGTGGTTTCAACTTTGGAGTCGTCATTGATAGCTGCCAAGACAGACTTTTCCACGATCAAACATGAGCAGGCTTTGCAGGCGGAGCTGGAAGCTTTTGATACCGCAAGCGAAAAGCTTGCGGACTTTCTTATACCTTCTTTTCACCGGTATTGGGAAAAAGGCATAGAGGCACCTGTTAAAAAGGCTCCTGAAGCTCCACCTTTGTCCATGTCGGATATGTAATCATGAACCAGGAAAAAAATAAAAACCTGTTTTATATTTCTTTAGTGGTAGTGGTGGTGGTTTGCGTAGCACTTTATTTTTCCCGCCGGGTGGTTGCTCCTTTTTTTATCGCGTTTGCGCTGGCCTACCTCATGGACCCTCTGGTTGACCGTTTGGCTTCATTGAAATTTTCAAGAACACTGTCTGTTCTTGTTTTAATGTTGGCTTTTTTCCTTCTCGCGCTGGGATCTGTGGTTTTGCTGGTCCCGATCATCAGCATGCAGGCAGAAAACCTCGCGAAAAATATTCCTGTCTATGTCGGGATTTTTCAGGAGTGGTTCCGCCCGGTTTTGGATATGATCAGCGGATTAGACCCAGCCAAGGTTGATGAGTTTGTTAACGAGGGCCTGTCACGTTTTGGAGAACTGCCTATGAAGGCCCTGCAGTTTTCCGGTAAATTTGTATGGGGTTCGATTTCTAATTTGTTCAATATTGTTTTGATGTTTGCCAACCTGGTCATCATCCCGGTTGTGATGTTTTATTTACTGCGGGATTTTGATTCGCTCAACCAAAAATTATTGGAGCTGGTTCCACCCAGGTTTCAGGACAAGACGAAAGACATTGTTTCGGAAATTGATCGGGTACTCTCGAGTTTTGTACGCGGTCAGTTGATGGTAGCACTTTTGATGGGCGTGATGTATTCGATCGGTCTGTTTTTGTGCGACACCCCCATGAGCCTGTCGCTTGGAATGATGGCCGGACTGGTCAATCTGGTGCCGTATCTCGGGTTGGTTTTTGGTTTTGTGCCTTCTGCACTTTTAACCTATATGCATACCCAGGAGTTGATGCCGGTGCTGGCAGTTGCAGGGGTCTTTGGTGTTGTCCAGGCATTGGAAGGCATGGTCATCACACCACGGGTGGTGGGCGAAAATGTCGGCCTTCATCCTGTAGCCGTTATCCTCGCGGTTTTGCTGGGAGGTGAGTTGTTTGGGCTTACGGGGATGATACTGGGTGTGCCTGGGGTCGCTGTCCTGAATGTCCTGATCTCAAGGGGTATTGTGCAATATAAATCTTCCTCAATCTATTCTTCCTAAAATAAGATATTATTTTTCTCCACTATTTGTTGGTGAGAAAACAGTATTCCTTTTAATTTTTGCACATCAGGCCGCCCTGGACATATTAGTTTTAAATAATAGTCTGTCACCAGATTCGCAAGTGTCTGCATAAATCGTATAACCTTCTTGAATATCACCCTCGATTATTTTCAGGGATAGAGGGTCTTGAATATACTTTTGAATAGCCCTTTTTAGAGGACGTGCTCCAAATGTTGGGTCGTATCCTTTTTCAGCCAGAAAGTTTTTAGCAGAGTCAGATACATCCAATATGAGTCTCTTGTCTGCAAGGCGCTGATGCAGCCCTGATAACTGGACATCAATAATTTTCTTTAATTCATCACGCCTGAGTTTCCGAAATAGAATTACATCGTCGATTCTGTTCAAGAACTCTGGCTTGAAACTTTTACGCAATTCAAGTTGCACAGCATCCTGGGCTTTTTCATACTCTTCACTCCAGACGAGTTTGTTTTCATCATTTTCCGATTCCAATCGATCGGTTTGCAAGCCAAGCTCCTGAATGATTGAACTGCCTGTATTTGAGGTCATAAGCACAACCGTATTTCTAAAGTTTACCGTCTTGCCTTGGCCATCTGTTAATCGACCCTCATCCATAATCTGCAGGAATAAATTAAAAACATCTGGGTGTGCTTTTTCAATTTCATCGAACAAGATGATGCTGTATGGTTTTCTGCGAATTTGTTCCGTAAGATACCCGCCTTCCTCGTAGCCTACGTATCCAGGAGGAGCCCCAGTTAATCTGGCAACAGAGTGTTTTTCCATATACTCGGACATATCCACTCTAACCATGGCCTGGTCATCATCAAATAGAAACTCAGCCAGTGACTTTGCTAATTGAGTTTTACCGACACCCGTTGGGCCAAGAAATAGGAAATTCCCAATTGGGCGGCTTGACTCCTGCAAGCCTGCCTTGGACCTTCTAATGGCATTTGAGACAAGGTGTATGGCCTCATTCTGACCAATGACATTTTTTTCTAAAACCGTTTCCATTTTTGCCAGACGCTCTCGTTCAGACTTGAGCATTCTTTCCACAGGTATTCCTGTCCAACGGGACACAACAACAGAAATCTCTTCCTCCCCGACTTCCTCAATAAGCAGGCGTCCTTCTGTTGGAAGCTCATCGAGACTTGCGACAAGGGAATCCATCTCGTTGGTCAAGTGAGGCAATGTGCTGTACTTGATCCTGGCGGCTTCCTCAAGCCTGCCTTCTCTTTCCGCTTTTAGAGCTTCATGTTTGGACTTTTCAATTCTTTCTATTAGTGCCCTTTTTTCATCAATGAGCCTTTTCTCTTTCAGCCATTGATCCTTTCTTTTAGAACAGTCAGTCTTTAAATGCTGAATTTTCTCACTTATAACCTTTGTTCTCTCTTTAGAGTTAGCATCTATTTCTTTTTTTAAAGCCTGACGCTCTATTTCTAGTTGTGTGATCGCTCTTTCAAGCTCATCGATTTCAACGGGCATAGAATCGATTTGCATACGCAAGCTGGAAGACGCTTCATCTATAAGGTCAATAGCCTTGTCAGGCAGGAAACGCTCCGGGATGTATCTATGAGACAATCGAGCTGCGGCTATGATTGCGGCATCTTGAATACGAATGCCATGATGAACCTCATATTTTTCCTTCAAACCCCGCAAAATTGAAATCGTATCTTCTATTGCTGGTTCTCCAACAAATATAGGTTGAAACCTCCTTTCCAAGGCCGCATCCTTCTCAATATTGCTTCTATATTCTTCAAGGGTTGTGGCACCAACACAGCGTAGCTCGCCCCTTGCCAAAGCTGGTTTGAGCATGTTAGACGCATCCATAGACCCCTCAGTGGATCCTGCTCCAACCAAAGTGTGGAGTTCATCAATAAATAATATAATTTCACCATCAGCCGAGTTAATTTCTTTAAGCACTGCTTTTAACCTATCTTCAAACTCGCCTCTGTATTTTGATCCGGCCACCAGTTGAGCAAGGTCCAGCATCAGGATCCGTTTTTCTTTCAAACTTTCCGGGACATCTTTATTATTAATTCTTTGAGCCAAACCTTCGACAATGGCCGTTTTACCCACTCCTGGTTCACCGATCAAAACAGGATTGTTCTTTGTTCTTCGGCTAAGCACTTGTAGTACTCTTCTGATTTCAATATCACGACCAATTACAGGATCCAGGTTTCCAATCTTTGCTCGATCTGTTAAGTCGATACAAAATTTTTCAAGAACATTGTATTTTGATTCAGGATTTGGGTCTGTCACTTTGGAGTTTCCTCGAATTTCTTTTAAAGAATCGAGTATGGCTGCGGGAGTCAATCTTGTTGATTGAAAAGCTTTATTACACGATTTGTTTTTCGAGATTGCCAAAAATACATGTTCGATGCTAACAAAATCATCTTTCATTTCCCGTGCTTCAACAAATGCCTGTTTCAACACCCCATTTAATTCCTGTGAAATATAGCCTGTATTTCCAGAAACTTTGGGATATTTGCTGACTTCTTCATGGACCGCTTCCTCGATTTGCGCAACGTTGATGCCTGCTTTGCTGATTATTAATTGTCCAATACCTTCAGGGTCTTTTAATAAGCAAAGTAATAGATGCCCACACTCAACCGTAGAGTGCTGGTTATCCTCACACAGGGACTGTGCGGACTGGAGTGCTTCCTGAAGTTTTTGGGTCATTTTGTGAATTTGCATAACGCACCTTGCAAAAAATTTCTATTATTTAATAAATAAAATCGAGATGAGGTTATGTCAAGATTACTGAATTGAAAAAATGAAGCTTTTCAAAAAGGAGAAAGACCGTTCATCCTGAAAAAAATCAGTTCGAACTTTTTTTAATTTCTTAACAGAATAATCACTAAATGGGAGTGGGCAGGTAGTCGTATCGCATGTTGCGGCGTTGAGGGATGAAGCCGCTATCCGTGATCAATCTTTTGATTTCTTCTTCGTCCATGCAATAGACAGTTCCGGCGGCGGCGACCACATTTTCTTCCATCATGGTA
>WAHY01000008.1:17263-27077 GCA_009873635.1 Nitrospinota bacterium | reverse complement strand
GGCCTTGTGTCACCCATGAAGATTGCAGGTTGTTGAAGTTGTCGAGGAATATCCGGCTGATGGCAAGGGTTTTTAAATATTCGAATCCGGTAACGGAGGTTTTGATACCACTGTCTCCCTGCAGTTGCGTGTTCCCGGGTTGAAATCCCCAGGCAATGAAAGCTGTAAAGCCATTGGTTTGATCCTGTAATTTTCTGAGACGTTCAAGATGTTCGATACGTTCTTCCAGAGTTTCGACATGGCCGAACATCATAGTAGCGGTAGTGGGGATGCCCATGACGTGCGCAAGCTCCATGACCTCCAGCCACTCATCCGCCGTGCATTTTTTGGGGCTGATAATCCGACGGACGCGGTCAACCAGAATTTCTGCTCCACCACCGGGTATGGAGTCTAGCCCTGCCTGCTTGAGCCGGGTGAGAGTTTCTTCCAGAGGGATTCTGGATATTCTACTGGTATGAATGATCTCAGAAGGAGACAGCGCATGAAGGTGGATGCCAAACCGATCTTTGATTTTTGTAAACAGGTCTTCAAAATAATCTATTTTTAAATTCTGGTGATGGCCCCCTTGTAAAAGAATCTGGTTGCCGCCAGCCGAAACGGTTTCTTCAATTTTTTTCGCGATGGCTTCAAATGGAAGAACATATGAGTCAGCATCGGATTCCTTCCTGTAGAACGCGCAGAAAGAACAATCGGTCACACAGACATTGGTATAATTGATATTTCTGTCAACGATGTAGGTGATAGTTCTGTCCGACCTTTTTTTTCGGGCCAATCTTGAAGCTACATTTCCGAGAAGCAGGATATTGGTTGTGGAAAACAGTTTTAACGCTTCATCAGTTTGGATACGCTGGCCGGCAAGGGCTTTTTCAAGGACAGGTTCAATCATGGCAGAGCATCGCAGCGGATTTCAAGGTGATTCTGGTCCGGATCCGTGAAATATATGGATTCTCCTTCGCCTCTTATTACGGGCCCACTATCGATCGTGACATTTTTCCTTTTGAGTTCGTCAATGATCTTGCCAAACTCATCCCGACTGGTTGCAAAGGCGAAGTGCATATAACCGTTATCGCTAAGTTCTTCCAGGGCAGGTTTCATTTCCAGTTCGGGAGTTTCAAACAGGGCGAGCATGGCATTGCCTGTATTGAGCATGATGTGTCTCAATCCTTTAGAAAACCTGTGAGCGACCGTAAACCCGAGAACTTCTTTATAAAAACTTTCGGCACGGTCCAGGTCACTGACATTGAGTGCGATGTGATGGAAGCCTTGTAATTGCATCGTCTTGCTTAAAGGGTTCCGTCACCCGCTCCAAAAGAAGTGGTTGTCAGGCCATCTATGCCCATGTCTCTCATCTCTTCTTCTTTTGTCACAATAAAAATATGGTAACCAAATTTGCTTTTGATTGGACCACGTACTTCACCTACAGGTGCTTCCATAGCGGCTTTTTCCAGCTCAGGTGCGGCAGTGTTGTGTTCAAGAAACCCAAGATCACCGCCTTTATTGCGGGTGCCGCAGGCGCTGTATTTTTTTGCAAGCTTGGCAAACATTTTAAACAGCATCTCGCGGTCTTTGTAATCATCTTCTTTAAGGTGGTCAAGAAGCACTTTGGCCAGTTCTTCGGTACTTAAAACGATGTGGCTGACTTGTATGGATCGTATAGACATAACGGTAACCCCGTCTTTAACGAACATTGATAAATGGGTTGAATTTATAAAGGCATTATACTCTTCAGTCACCCCGGGAGCAACTAATAGGCGTAGAGCCAGCGATCAATAGCTTTATTTGGAATTGAGGATGGTATCTCGGCTGTTTAGGGGTTGAAAGATGTTTCAATCGCTTCGAGGAGAGATGCTACGGTGTACTGTTCAGGCACTATTTCTACATTTAGTCCAGCCTCCCGGGCGGTTTTTTCAGTGATGGGGCCAATGCAGGCAATCCTGGTTTGTTTGATTGCGGGAAACAGTTTTTCTCCCGTCAATGCCAAAAAGTTTTTGACGGTGGAGGAAGAAGTGAAGGTGATGATATCAATACTGCCCGCTTCGAGCCTCTTGGATAACTCATCCATTTTTGGGGTTGGAAGAACGGTCTGGTAAGCCGGGGCGACATCCACAATGGCTCCGAGTGTACGTAACTGCTCAGGTAGTGTTTCACGAGCAATGGTGGCTCGGGGTAAAAGAAACCGTTTTCCTTCTATATTCTCTTTGCCAATGCTTTCGATCAATGATTCGGCGACAAAATTTTCGGGCACCACATCAACGAGAATGCCCAACTCCTGAACAGCTTCAGCGGTTTTGGGTCCAATGGTGAAGACTCGAAGACCTTTCAACTCGCGGATGTCCTGACCAATTTCTTTGAGACGTTCCATAAAAAACCGTACACCATTGACGCTGGTGAATATCAAACCATGATATTGAGCGAGGTCGTTCAGTGCGTTATCAAGAGCATCCCAGCTTTCGGGGGGGATTGTCTCGATCACCGGGAAAAAGAAAGGTTCGGCACCCAGCTCCTGCAATCGCTCGATCATTGATTCAGCCTGATCCCCTTTTCTCGTGACCACTATTGTTTTACCGAAAAGTGGAAGCTCTTCGTACCATTCGATGTAGGGTTTCAGGTTGACCACCTCACCAATGATGGTCAGGGCGGGAGGTGAAATTTTATCCTTTTCAGAAACCTTTACAATGGTGCTCAAAGTGCCGACCCAGGTTTTCTGTCTGGCCGTTGTGCCCCATTGCACTACAGCGACAGGGGTGTCAGGGTTTTTGCCGAAACTCATGAGCTTTTCTACGATCAATGGAAGTTTGCGCGCACCCATAAGAAAAACCAATGTCCCGGAGCGAGCCGCAATTTTTTCCCAGTCTATATGTATGTCGCCCTGTTTTTTTTCGTTGCTCCCGGTAATGACGGAAAAGGTGGATGAAAGGTCGCGGTGTGTGAGAGGGATACCAGCATAGGCTGCCACTCCGGTTACAGATGTCACACCGGGCACGATGATGAATGAAATGCCAGCATCCTTTAAAGCCTGTATCTCTTCTCCTCCTCTTCCGAAAATGAAGGGGTCTCCACCTTTCAACCGAACGACTGTTTTTATTTCCCGGGCTTTGCTGATGAGCAGTTGGTTGATCTGTTCCTGCTCCATCGAGGCAATACCTTCTTTTTTCCCGACATAAATTATTTCTGTAGAATTATTTGTGAAGCGAAGCATGTCAGGATTGACAAGGTGATCGTACAAGACGACATCAGCCCTTTGCAGCCACATTTTACCTTTCAGGGTAAGCAGACCTGTGTCACCAGGTCCAGCGCCTATGAGAATTACTTTTCCCTGATTTGATTTGGGCATAATGACATTCCTGATTAACTTTGTTCCTGTATTTTTATGCTATTCATGCTGCTGTGAGGGTGTGAACGTGATTGGCAAGGTCTGCGAAATCTTCGAGAGAGAGGGTTTCGCCCCTGCGATTGAGGTCAATCCCGGCCATGCGGGCTTGCCCGTTTTCTTTGTTAAAAAGATGCTCCCAGTTTTTTAAATTATTTTTCAACATTTTCCTTTTATGAATAAATGCAGAGTTTACCAGTTTAAAAAAAAGTTTTGAATTTTCAACCTGCACCCTGGGTTGAGATAGCGGTGTCAGGCTGATGAGAGAAGAATCGATTTTGGGTTTTGGTGAAAATGCGGTATTGGGAATTTCGAGCAGGCGTTGAACCTCACAATAATATTGGACGTAGACAGAAAGTGAGCCATATTCCCGATTTCCGGGTACTGCTGTTAATCGATCCACCACTTCTTTTTGCAGCATCAATGTCATGGAGTTTATGTGATCACGATAATGGATCAGTTTTTTCATGATATGTGTAGCGGCGTAATAGGGAAGGTTGGAAACGACATTAAGCCCTTTACCAAGGGAAGCGTAATCAAACTTCGCGGCATCGCCTTCAATCAACTTAAAAGTTGGAGTATTGCCAAATCGGCTTTGAATATCTTTGGCCAGCCGGGGATCCAGCTCAACAGCGGTCAGGGAATTAACTTTATTTATAAGAAGCTGGGTAAGAATGCCTTTGCCCGGTCCTATTTCGACCACATGTTCACCGGGTTGGATGTTAGCCAATTGGATGATGTTCTGGGCGATATGAAGGTCGACCAGAAAGTTTTGCCCGAGTGGCCTCTTCCTCATTTCATGGAGAGTGAGGATTGCGACAACCGAGCCGCAGTCCGCAAAGCCATCTTTAGATTTTCCGGGCAGGCTCTATCCCTTCCTGCGATATCAAATGCGGTTCCATGATCTACAGAGGTTCTTAAAATGGGCAGGCCGAGAGTGATATTCACTCCCTGCCCATCAGAATCCATCTTCACAGGTATCATTCCCTGATCGTGGTACATGCAGACAACGGCATCGTACTTTCTTGAGTCGGTTCTGCCAAAAAGCGCATCTGCGGAGAAAGGACCACTGGCTTGAATACCCTCTGTTTGTACTCTTTTCAATGCCGGTAATATGAAATCGGTTTCTTCTTTGCCAAATATTCCTCCATCCCCACAATGAGGGTTGAGTCCTGTCACGGCAATATTGGGAACATCGGTCACATGGCGGTACAACCATTCATGAGTCAGGCGAATCGTGTTGAGCACCCTTTCTTCAGAAATCAGGGGTTGAACCTGCCCCAGTGGAACATGCGTGGTGACCAGCACTACCCGCAGACTTTTTCCTGCCATCATAAGTGAAGCCTGCTTGGAGTCAGTAAGTTGTGCCAGCAATTCGGTATGTCCTGGAAAGGAGTGACCCGCAAGGTGCAAACTTTTCTTATTAATGGGTGCCGTAGTAATTGCGGACACTTCGTCACGCAGTGCCAGTTCCACAGCTGTTTTGATGGCTTCATAACTGGCTCGACCTGCTTCAGCAGAGGGTCTTCCAATGGGTATGCCTTCAGGCACGTTGTTCAGGTCGATAACATCAATGGTGCAGGTCTGGTACCACCCATCTTCAGGTTTGTCTATGGTATGGATCAGGATTTCCGGTGCGTATTTTTTTGCCGTTTCCTGAAGTAGCCGGGCGTCACCAATGACCACGGCACGGGATTGGATCGGCAGGGTATCATCCTGAAAAGCTTTGACAATAACCTCCGGCCCGATGCCCGCAGGGTCTCCCATTGTTAACGCAATAATAGGTGTAGAACTCATAGTCTGTAATTAAAAATCTGCTAATTGATTAATACTTATTTTCTCAATTTATGAATTTTTCCTTTGGCCTTTTTTGACGACCCGGATGGTCTTGGACTTGCGTCCAGTATTTTCTTATCCACGTTGCTTTCATATTCTTTAAAATTCTCTATAAACTGGTTTGCCAGTTCACGTGCTTTTTCATCATAGGCTTCCGGGTTTTTCCAGGTGTTCCTGGGATGAAGGATATCATCGGGAACGCCTTTGACCTTAAGCGGGACGTGTATTCCAAATACCGGGTCTTCCTGGGTTTCAGCTTTGTCCAACTGGCCTTCAAGAATAGCCTTGATCATGGCCCGGGTATACTTTATCTCAACACGGTGTCCAACACCATAAGGTCCGCCGGTCCATCCGGTGTTTACCAGCCAACAGGCTACATTGTATTTCGCAATCTTTTCTCCCAGCATATCAGCATAAACGGATGGGTGCAGTGACATGAATGGAGCACCAAAACAGGTGCTGAAAATGGCTGTGGGTTCGCGGCTCATACCTTTTTCGGTGCCTGCCACTTTTGCGGTGTATCCTGAAATGAAATGATACATGGCCTGCTCAGGGGTGAGCTTGGAAACCGGAGGCATGACCCCGTAGGCATCACAGGTCAGCATGATCACATTATTCGGGTGACCTCCCATTCCATTCAGCACCGCATTCTGAATATGGCTGATGGGGTAGCTGGCCCGGGTATTTTCAGTGAGACTGGCATCATCCAGGTTGAGCCTGCGACTATCAACATCCATGACTACATTTTCAAGCAGGGTGCCAAATCGGCGGGTGCATTCATAAATTTCTGGTTCTGATTTCCTGGACAGTCGAATCACTTTTGCGTAACATCCGCCTTCAAAATTAAAGACTCCTCTGTCGCTCCACCCGTGCTCATCATCACCAATCAGCTTACGCAGAGGGTCTGCAGATAAAGTGGTCTTGCCGGTTCCAGAAAGCCCGAAAAATATGGCTGAGTCTCCTTTCTTTCCAATATTTGCAGAACAGTGCATGGATAATACGGACTGTTTTTGAGGTAACAGGTAGTTGAGAATAGAGAAAACGGATTTTTTGATTTCACCCGCATAACTTGTTCCGCCGATCAAAACCAGTTGTTTGCCAAAGTCTACGATGACGAAAACTTCAGAGTTAGTTCCATCTATAGCGGGAACGGCTTTGAATCCTGGAACCTGAATAACAGTGAACGCAGGTTCATGCGTTTCAAGTTTTTCCATATCGCGGATTTGGATAAACATGTTTCTTGCAAACAAACTGTGCCATGCATTTTCAGTTATCACACGAATATGGGTTTGGTGTTTTGGGTCAGAACCGGCGCAGCAATCCTGCACATAAACTTGTTTTCCTTGCAGGTAAGCCAATACCCTGGAGTAAAGTGCTTCAAACTGCTCAACAGTAAATGGTTTATTGACTTTACCCCACCAGATGTTTTCCTGGCAGGACGGTTCTTGAACAATAAACTTATCTTTTGGAGCTCTTCCCGTGTGTTCCCCGGTGCTTACACATACTGGTCCCAGATGGGAGAGGTGGCCTTCTTCATTAGCAATAATGTGCTCGTAAAGCTGGGGAGTGGATAAATTCCAATGAATCTTTTTTAAATTTTTCAGACCATGCGTTTCTAATCCTACCTTATGTTTCAAAACCTTTTGCGGCATGGAAAATATTCCTTTATTATATGAAGGTAATGGATATAACCCTTTGAAAGGTTATGAGTTTCCTGTTTTGTCAGGGCCAGGTTAATTAACTAAACCGTTATTTTGTATTAAAAGTTTATCATATCTGCTCAAAATGAAAACCGCTTTTTAACCCGAAAACAGGTCTTTTGAGAGGTTTGGAATGTTTCGATTATTTGGTGAAAAAAAGAGGAGCCCCGAATGAAGGTTCTGGCAAAGGAAAAAACCAGATATAACGATATTTATGTCATCCAGAATGGTGAACATCGTGAGCTTTGGTTCAAGGGTAACGGTGAATATTTCCTGCAAAGCCGTGTCGATACTCACGGGAACAATCCTCTTGCCTTGGTGTATTCACGTATGATGATGGCTTCATTACTGTTTTCGCCAAATCCTGGCAGGATGCTCATGGTGGGGTTGGGGGGAGATGCGGTAAGCAACTGCCTTCTTCAGTGGTTTCCAAATCTGAAAATAGATATTGTCGAGGTGGATGGCAAGGTTATTGAGATTTCCAAACAATATTTTACATTGAGAGAATCAAGCCGCTGTCGAGTCTTTGAGGAAGATGGAAGGGTATTCATTCAGAGTCGAAAAGGTCAGGAGCCTTATAACTGGGTTATTCTGGACGCATTCAAAAGCGGATCCATTCCCTACCACTTGAAGACCTGTGAATTCTATAAAGAAATCCGTGAAATACTTTGTCCCGGAGGCGTGGTGGGTTCAAATCTTTATGGTAAGGGTAATACGCTGAAGCCAAGAGATATTAAAACTTTCCTTTCGGTGTTTCCGCAGACCTATTGCTTTGAAGATGATGACCAGGTTGCGACCGTTCTTATTGCAACTGATGGCGAGAGGTGGAGCGAAGAAAAAATCCGTGAAAGGGCATCTTTATGCCAGGCTTTACCTCATCCCTTCTCTATGCAGGATATTGCAAAAACCTATCGCCCGGGAAAATTCCGGGAAGATTCAGTCGCAACTTTTAGAGACCATATTTCCGGCAATGGCTTCCTGTTCGATGTAGAACGAGAAAACCTGCAGACTTCGCAAAGCCGTCGTTACCCAATAGTCAATGTTTACTAATTGGTGATGCCTAAGAGGACAGGTCAAATATTTGGACTTTCCCCAAGTCCATATTGGCTACAGCCAGTTGGTCATTGAAGCAGGACAGGCCGCCTACTTTTCCAAACTGACCCGCCCGTTTACCAGGTTTGTGATAAATTTTCTGAACTTCCAATTTGTGGTTGAAATGAACAATTTGTCCATTCCAAAAATCGGAACCGAATATACCGTGTTTGGGGTGCCACGCCATGAAATAAATATCGTCCACTTCCCGGTCTGCTTTGTCCGCCTTATGGAGTAGATTGTTCTGTGAGTCATAATGTTTCAGTAAAGACTCAGATCTGTCTCCCGTCAGGTATTCACCGTTAGGCAGGCAACATATGCTAACAGGTTCGTTTAAGTTTTCCGAAGGCTGATCTGCAGGAATAACCCGGACTTCAGCGCCATTCTTGTCAAAGATTATTATCCGGTTGTGCTCGGGGTCAGCCACCCAAATATTATCCTGGCTATCAATGGATAGACTGAAAACCATTCCCAGTTCTGCACTGCCGAATTGGAAAAGATAATTCCCGTCTTTATCAAATTTCTTTATGAGTTGCGCTTTCTCCACGATGACATATATGGACCCTTCGCTGTCAATTGCGATGTTGTTTGGGTACTGCATATTCCCGGGAGCGGTTCCCCAGCCACCAAAATGGAACTGGTAATCTCCATCCCGGGAATAGCTGTGAACCTGGTGGTTTTCATAACCGGTAACCAGAAGGTTGCCGTCCTCGTTGTGGCATATACCCTGCGGGGCCAGGTTGTAACCGATTCGTACATCGGCTATTTCGAGTATCCGGGTTTCCCGTAAGCCCATGTTTGAGTTAGATAATTGTCCGCGAAATTCGACCAATTTATCCAAAAAGTTTTTTACCCTGGAATCTCTCTGCAATTCAAATTCGCTCCTGTCCAGTTTGATTTGAACTTGAGCATTTTCTGCTTCAACCTTTAAGGTGTCTGAAATCTCTGATATATCGTACTTGGACTTAAGTTCATCAAGCTGACTATGTAATGAAGAGAGTTTGAAAACATTTTCTTTTCGAGATTTTGATTCTTGCCGGACTATTTTGTCTTGCTGAATGTGGTAATCGTTTAAGGTTTGAAAAAAACGTTGTGCATCCTTGCTTTCATTGTTGTCGAGTGACAATAAGGCTCCTGCCAGAATTAGTCGGTGCAGATTGAGCGACTGGTTGATGTCCAGGCTCATTATCATTCTGCGTATCAGGTTGACTTGAAATTGGACAATGGCAATATTGTCATTGATAGTGATTGGAGAGATTTTATCTTCTACCTTGCTCTGTTTTAACTGGATATCCAGATCGTTCCTTTGACGCACTACATCTTCCAGTTGTTGAATGAGTTCCTGTGCTTTTCCCTGGTAATTAGATTGGTTTTCCAGCAGTTTTAAGGCGCAGGAGGCCAGCTCTTCTTTGTGATTCGTTAGGTCAGGGAACTGAAATACATCTTGCCCCCAAACTATGGTGTCGTTTTTCTTTCGCAAGCTGGAACCTTCTGCTTTAAATGCACTGATAGCTCCATCAAAATCCAGGTTCTCTGAATCGTATGGGACGGGTGTAAAGTCTGCCAATGTGAGATCTGTTTTTGTTGTGGTCTCACTCGACTCGGGAGACCTCAAAAAAACATCCAGGGAATTCAGAAATTCTTGTTCCAAGATAGTGTAAGACCAGCTGTCTTCATGGAAGCCTATCAGGATTTTTATAATATCTTCATATGCGGAGGTGTCTCCAATCCTTTTCCCGGCGAGATTTTCCAGGCTGGTTTTTTGGCGGGTTTTGATGGATAGATTCCTCAAGCTGAACCAGTGAGACTGCAACTC
>WAHY01000008.1:13216-17163 GCA_009873635.1 Nitrospinota bacterium | reverse complement strand
GGATTTTTATAATATCTTCATATGCGGAGGTGTCTCCAATCCTTTTCCCGGCGAGATTTTCCAGGCTGGTTTTTTGGCGGGTTTTGATGGATAGATTCCTCAAGCTGAACCAGTGAGACTGCAACTCGAATTGAAGATGTTGTTGAAGATCCATGATTCTGTCATTGGCATAATATTGTGCGAGAAACGTTGACAGTTTGTCTTTTTCTCCCTGGGATTCTCCCAGTATCTGAACCATCGATTCCTCGCTTTTTTCTTTTTGACCGAAGTGCTCTTTCATGAGCCCCAGAGTTTCCCCTGTTTGTCGGAGCAAAACCTTGATCAAGGATTCTAACTGGCTTTCAGGCAATCCGTTTGCAATCGAGTTACGAAGAAACCGGGAAAATTGTTTAACGCTAATACGATAGGAATGAATCAGGTTTCTGCTAAAACGGTAATGCTTTTTATCTTCCTGTTCGGCGATATGAAGGTCGCGGTTGAAATCACGAATTCCATTAGGATCCTTCATGATCAACTTCTGTTCTTCAAGTAAAAGTCCGTTAAACTTTAAGGCTTTTTCCTGCCAGGTTGAAAAACAACTTAATATGCTGTCCCGCTCCTGCCTTAATTTCTCTTCAGCGCCACTGAGTGCGTGTTCAAAAGTGTTGTCGGCAATGGTCACACCTTTGTTTGACAAGCGACCCAGTAGATTCGCAGCTTTTAATTTTAGTTCTGTTGCAGACGGTTTTTCCTGTGATTGGTTTTCATTTAAGAGGTTAAAGGTTTTTTCAAGTGCGGTCAGGGCATTTGAAGTGTCACCCTCCTGTTCATGGACAAGGGCTTTATAAAAAACATGAGACGGATCAGAATGTGTGCCCAGGTTTTCTACAAATGTATTCTGCGATACAAGAGGAATCAGGTATTTGAAAATTTTTGTATTGAAGGTGAAGCCAATATGCAGACACCCCTTCAAATCTATTGCTGTAATGCAAGGGGCTTCGAATGCCTCTCCCGAACTTGCCCCATCAATTGCAAGCAAATATTGTCCGAACGAAGAGAACACCTGAACGCGTTCATTATTGAGGTCGGCTACATATAAGAGGTCATTCGGAGCCACTGTGACAGATTGGGGGTACTGGAATTGTCCGGGTTCAGTACCATATTCTCCAAAAGACATTATTTCCTGCCATCTGGAATCAAATTTTCGCACCCGGTGATTTCCACTGTCGGTAATGAAATAATTTCCTTTACTGTCACTGGCGATGGAAGTGGGCAGCTCAAATAATGGAGGAGCAAGAATATTTGGGGGACTCCCCTGGAGTTCAGTCAGCTGTTCTTCCAATACAGTTCCACGGTCTCCGAGACATCCCAAAGATACGCCCTGGGTATCAAAAAACTGGATCCGGTGATTGTAGCGTTCCACCACGATCAAGTTGCCTGAAGGCTCTATCAGGATGTCGTAGGGTTCATTCAGTTCTCCTTTTCCGTCTCCACAGGCACCAAAGCTAAGAAGAGGAGTTCCTTTGGAATCAAACTTTTGTATCCGGTGGTTCCAACAGTCAGCGACATAGATATTGCCATCAGGGTCTGCAGCTATTCCTTTAGGATATTGGAATTGCCCCGGTTCTTTTCCCTTGCTGCCAAAAGAGTGGAGAAGGTTGTGCTGGGAATCGTAGATCTGAATGCGGTGATTGAAATCATCGGCAAGCAACAAGTTGCCATCCTGATTGAAACAAAAACCAGATGGAGGAGATAATTCCTTTTCGGAATCTTCTCGATATACGGTGTCTAGCTTTGCGGATAAAAGGTTGTCTTGAGGGGCCATGTGAAGTTGCGTGCGTGGTAAAACTTAAAGAACTTGTCAGCATTTAATCACAAAAGTCAGGACATTACAAAGGTTCAAATTATCAACAAAGGCAGGATTGTTATGAATAAGGAAAAAAGAAAAAGGATGTAATAGTTTCAGGGGTAAGAACCATGTAAAAATTAGATATTAAATCGACTTGTTATTTCTCTTGGCGAACAAGAATAACTGGTAATCCAAAGGGAACCCAAAGAGTTTATGCTTCCACCGGAACCTGGCGATTTGAGCAAACAGTTTGTAGGCCCATACAAAGAGAAGTTTTTTGATGGGGTTTTTAACCCTCTCTTTTGCCCAGAGCAGGGTGTCTGAGTCGAGAAACATGAATATGTAACTGGATATCATCGAAACCATTTGAGCTTGTTGGGAGGTGACCCAGGGTGTTTGTTTATTGTACAGTTTCACTTGGGCCCAGCCTTCCAGTTGTTTGGGTTCCTGAAATCCAAGCTTTACGGCCGTGTCATACAATGGAGTCCCGGGGTAGGGCATGTAGATAAACATTTGTCCTCGGTTTCGGCTGTCATACGCGAGAAACTTGTCCAGCATATTTATTGTGGAGTCGATTTGCCCACTTGTTTTTTCCGCCAACTCCTTGTGGGTATGATTCAGTATAGGAATGCCAACAAGGGTGGAAAATATGACCTTGATGCCATATTGCCGGCACTTTTCCGCGAACTTGTAATTGTCTTCAACATCCATATCCTTATCAATCACATCCAGGGATTCCTGATCGCCGGATTCAGCACCGCACAAAATGCTGTATGTTTTAGAGTCGCGTAAAAGTTCCCATAGCTCGTCATCGGCTTCGGCCAGTTGTTTTGCTCGACCATCAAGATTACCGAGCCTCAGGGTCAAGCCTCGGTCAATGATTCCCTTAAGGATGGCTTTGGCTCTTTTGACATTCACAAAAAACAGGCTGTCATACAAGTTGACCCCGTTTATGTTATATGTGTTCTGTAATTTCTCAAGATCGTCCAGAACCGCTTCGGGGTTCAGCCCGACCCACCTTCGATCGTTGACCGTGACCTCGCTGCAGAACGCACACCTGTATGGGCATCCGTAACTTGAGACGTAGTTGATCGTGCGGCTCCCGAACTCTGTAACCATGACGCACTTTTCTATGTCAACGAGGTGATAAGGCAATGGCGGCCAGTCATCAATGGACTCCAGTTCCCTGTCCGGATTGATGTGTGTTTGTCCGTTCTCTTTCCAGAGTACACCTGCAATGCCTTCATAATTATTTCCAGTTTCTATTCTTTTGACGACATCATAGAGGGCTCTTGCTCCCTGACCTTTGATAACAATGTCTATGTAGGGATTTTCCAATACCTGTTCGGGGTGGACCGAGGGGTGCCACCCTCCCCAAATTATCTTGATGTCCTTATTGGCTTCTTTGGCTATTTGACTGGCTTTGAGACCTCCCTCAATCTGCAGGCCGGTCATGGCAGAGATTCCTAAAACCAGGCTGTTCCTGGCAGATTTTCTAATTTCTTCATAGGGGTCTGAATAGAGGTTTTCAGCGATGATCTTAATAGGATAACCATCTTTGTCAAGAAACCGAGAAACACAAATCAGGGAAATGGGAAGATCTACCGGTTTATAGTAGGGGTCGGGTCTTGGATTAAATAGCAGAATAGATTTGTCCATGAAACCTTGTCGGGTCGTTTATTTACCCTCTCCTAAAAAGCATATATTTTAAATATAGTCGGTGTCATTCAATCAGTGATAATCAGTTTTTCAATTTGCTCGTCTGGTGTTGTGCGTTTTGTTTGAATTTGGAAACGCCGGTAGAGCATTTGTGGCAGCATTTTTAAAGCGTCCCATTTGCTTTTTAATAGCACTTGTCCCTGTCCACGATATGTGAAGTATTTGATATCTTCAAACTGGTGTTTCCAGATGGAAACCAGGTATTTGAAGTATAGACGTAGAGAATAATTTTTGATGAAAACCCAGATGTCATTACGTTTGCAAAGGTAAACATAGCGGTCACTGTACAAGCCTACCGTGGCGGTGCCAATGTGATAGACCTTTGCTTTCGGCAGGTAAACGGCTTTGAGCCCTTTTAACTGCCCGCGCATATTGATGTCGACATCTTCCGCGAAGATAA
>WAHY01000008.1:0-13119 GCA_009873635.1 Nitrospinota bacterium | reverse complement strand
ACATAGCGGTCACTGTACAAGCCTACCGTGGCGGTGCCAATGTGATAGACCTTTGCTTTCGGCAGGTAAACGGCTTTGAGCCCTTTTAACTGCCCGCGCATATTGATGTCGACATCTTCCGCGAAGATAAAAAAATCTTCATCGAAAAGGCCTACCTGTTTGAAAAATTCACGCCGGTATATTCCCGCTCCCGCACAGGCTCCAAAAACGTATTCTTCTTTTTCGTATTGCCCGGTATCTTTTTCTCCCTGCCCCCTGCCGCCTCCTGCCGACCAGCTGTGAAACAGGTCACCGGTGTTGTAAAAAACATCGCGGTTGTCGAGAAACATCATTTTAGTGGTGCCCATTCCGCATTCTGGATGCCGCTCCATGCCTTCATAAAGCTCTTTCAGCCAGTCGCGGGTTACTTCGATATCGTTGTTCAGCAATACAATATATTCTGCGTTGGAGGCTTTGATCCCTTCATTGCAGGCTATGGCAAACCCCATATTATCGGGCATTTTCAGCAATCTCACCCAGGGATATTTTTCCTCAATCATTTCCCGGGAACCATCGGTCGAACCGTTATCGACCACAATGACTTCATGTCCATCAAAATCCAGCCTGGCAAGAGAATCAAGGCACATGCCAACGAAACGCATTCCATTCCAATTTGGTACCACAATACTGACTTTCAAGGGCAAACCTTTCCTGGGATCATTTTTTATCTCCACCTTTTCGGTGTTTTCTCCTAACTTCTGAACAGTCTGTTGCATATCTTTGGCCTTTTGGTCAATGTTTTTCAGTAATTTGTTGGCCCCCTGATGTGAGGACTGATATTTAAGACATTGTTGTAACAATGGGTATTGCTTATCGGGAGAAACCATTAATGCCATTCTGTACCAGGCGTTGGCTCTGATATGGGAGTAATTTTTGCTCGATGTCGCGATATCTTCAAATAATTTATAGGATTCAACCTGGTCACCAGATTCTAACAGCGATGAAGCCAACGCATAGTTCATAATGCAGTTTTCCGGATCTTTTTGCAGATAGAGTTCCAGAGTTTTGTGTTCAGTTAATTGGCTGGAATCCAGTTTTGCCAGGTTTCTAACGATCAGAGTCTGCAGCCATTCGCGTCCATTTTTGTCGGCAGCATCCCAGGCTTCCGCGTACAGATCTTTAAGGCCATCCTGGTCCCTGAGGTTTTGCAGGCATTCAACAGAAAACTGCCAGCAATCATGTCGGTCAGGTTCCTTTTTCCTGATGTTTTCAAACTCTTTTAGTGCTGTGGCGTAATTGTTGTTGCGCTTGTGAAGCAACCCCTTTAAAAAAGCATCTTTTAATGTATCGTCCAAAAATGTGTCGTTCAAGCTATGTCCAAAGCGTTTTATTTCTTCCTCAAGAAGGGTTACCGCTTCATCATGTTTTTCCAGTTTGAGTTTTTGGTTGCAAAGTTTAAGCCGGGTATTGGACCAGTTTGGAGCATATTTGAGCACTTGTTCAAATGCCTTTTCAGCCAATTCGGTGTTGCCCATGGCAACATAGGCTTCTCCCATATAGTCATAACCTTCCGCATCATATGGATTCAGCTTGACGAGTTTTTTGCATTCCTTGAGTACTGTGGCCAGCTTTCCTTGTTCCTGGTCGGAACGGTCAAAACCCGGGGCATGCCAGTTTGACTGGGTGAGGGACTCCAATTGCCTCATTTTCTCTTGCCAACCTAGTTCCAAAGGGTTGTCCGGACAAGGTTTTACAGAATCAAGGCGGTAAACAGGGAATCTAGCAAGCACAACCTTTAAAAGTTTGTAACGCAGACCGGTTAATTCTTCAAGACGTGCAATATCCAAATCCGTATAGCTTTTGACCAGGTATTTGGGTTTGTGTTTTATGAGCCCGCCTATAAAGCTATCGTAAAAACCTTCCAGATCGGGTGTGTCCCACGGGCCGATAGTGTAATGCAGGTAGTTGTCTGAAGCGGGTGAACCGGTCAGGTGGTAAAGCTGAGAAAAAGTCCCCCAGACAAAAATTCTCTCATTGCTTTCACCTCGCATTCTCATAAGACGTTTAAGCATTTTCCCTAATCTGGGGAGATAAAGGTATTGATCAAATTTTTCGTAATGGATCAGGGTTTCAGGTGCGGTCGGACGGAGATAATAAAAAGCCAGGGATTTTAAATTCCAGATCAGAAATACGGCGAAACCTGAAAGGATTATTGCTGTCGTGGATGGTGCCAGAGTCACCATGAAATTTATTCCCAGACCACAGCCCAGTGAAAGCAGACCAAACATGGGAAGGTAATGGTATCTGGAAAATGCCCGCTGAAAAACTATCATGCTTATCAGGGTCAGGCTAAAAACACTCAACCAGATATTTTGATTTTGGATGCAGTAGATTGTCAAAGGGATGAGACCCAGCCAAATAGGTAGAGCCTGTTTGAATAGTTTTCCAACTTCAAACAAAACGCTAAAATGCATTCTTTTGGTTCGAGTCAGTCTCAGAGTTGTGGCCATTCTGGTTTTCAATTGTTTCCGCGAGGGGTTATCCCAAAACCCCATCTTCCATTCAATCAGGTTGGAGCCTGCCATCACCCCTCCACAAGCCACTGCAAACTGTAAAGCGGAAAGCCCACCAAACTCATACCAGACTAAAGGAGCTAGAACTCCCGCGAAAAGGGAGGTGGTGCACTTGCCAATGGTTGCGAAACCAAAACAAATCCCCGCGATAATTACCCACTCAGGCCCAGCTTGCAGGAAAGCCAGCCCGGCAAAAATAAAAGGGATGTAAAACTGTT
Source organism: Nitrospinota bacterium (assembly GCA_009873635.1). Lineage (NCBI taxonomy): Bacteria > Pseudomonadati > Nitrospinota > Nitrospinota bacterium. The sequence goes on along the minus strand of WAHY01000008.1, from coordinate 10,349 downwards.
CAAAATTGAAAGAGCCTGCAGTCAGGTCTGGAGATGTGCCATAAAAGGAATAGAGCAATGCTCCTGTGAAACTGGCCCAATGGTTATGGGTTAAACTCCACAAGGCTGCGTAAATAGCCAGTGAACTGGCAATGTGAAAGGCTGTTTGACAATGGCGTATGCGCTGGACGCCTCCTTCGGTGGAGCCAAAAACCTTGTCGAACAACAGCATTTTCCACATGGGGATGCCGATGAGCTGGAGATCTTTTTTCCATTGAAACCCCAGGCGTGCGAATCTCGCCCGGTAAGTGTAAATGGCGAAGTCATCGTCTATGGGAAAATCCCGAAAGGGTCTGCGAAATAAAATCGCGGATAAAGAAACTATGATTAAAAATGTCAGGGTCTGCAAATCCATGATGAAAGGGAATTTTACCCAAAATATTAGAAAATACAGTTGTGAGCGGATTGTTTCCGCGGGAAACTCGTTTTCTAAATTTTGCAGTTTTTTTTATTTGCTGTAGCAACCTGCCTCTAGTCAGAGGACAGACCTAGCCGGTCTTTTATTAATCGGATAAATTTCAAGGTTTCTTTAGCACAGACTGGAGGCCATATATGAGTAGGCCAGGCCTTATGAGTATAGATAATGGGGGCTTGGGGATCAACCTTCAATTCCTGTTGCCTGGGCATGCATCAGGTCAGCTTGATTTTCAGTGCGAGATTGAGGAGAATACCTGCAACGTCAATGAATAAAGGAGGTTTAAATGCAAGAAGATTTCACAAAAGCTTTTAAAGATATAGAACAACGAGTTGAACTTCTCCGGAGGTTACTTTGACGTTGATGATAAGGAGAAGTCTGTAAAGTCCTTAGACGAAGAAACTGCCCGCCCGGGATTTTGGGATGATAATGAGTCCGCCCAAAAAGTTCTGCAAAAAAGGTCTGGCCTGCTGCGCACGATAGAAATCTGGAAAAATCTTGAAAATGAAAAAGAAGACCTGGGTGCAATGCTTGAGCTTTCTGCCGAGGAAGAAGACGCTTCCATGGATGAAGAAATACAGTCTTCTTTAGCTAATTTGGCAGAGCAATTGAGCCAGGCCGAATTGAAGGCCATGCTATCTGAAAAAACAGACTTTAATAACGCTATCATGGCTATTAACTCAGGTGCCGGCGGTACCGAATCTCAAGACTGGGCAGAAATGTTATTGCGCATGTATCTACGATGGGGAGATCGCAACGGTTATAAAACAGAAGTGCTTGATACCCAGTATGGAGATGAGGCAGGAATAAAAAGTTCGACGGTGTTATTTTCCGGGGATTACGCATTTGGTTATTTAAAAGGAGAGGTTGGGGTTCATCGTTTGGTGCGTATATCTCCTTACGATTCCAATAAAAGGCGCCATACTTCTTTCGCATCGGTTTTTGTTTATCCCGAGATCGATGATGATATTGATATCGAAGTGAAAGAAGAGGATTTAAAGATAGATGTTTATCGTGCTTCAGGACCTGGAGGACAAGGGGTGAATACAACTGACTCGGCGGTTCGGCTGACCCATGAGCCTTCAGGTATTGTTGTTCAGTGCCAAAATGAAAGATCACAGCATAAAAACAAGGCTTCAGCACTAAAAGTTCTAAAAGCTCGACTTTATGAATTGGAACAGGAAAAAATGGGTGAAGAAAAAAAGGAAATGGAAAAGCAAAAAAAGAAAATAGAGTGGGGCAGCCAGATTCGCTCTTACGTTCTTCATCCTTACCAGTTGGTTAAAGATTTGAGGACGGGTGTCGAGGCGGGAAATGTGGATGCGGTGCTGGATGGTGAACTGCAACCTTTTATCCAGGCATTTTTGCGCTTTGATAAGACTGGACCAGAGGAGGGAAAGGAATGAAATCGGCGTTCCAGCCATCTTTGATCAATGATCCGTATGGGGACCCTGGACTTCTGGTGCGTTTTCTTTTGCAGAAGCGTGCTTTGTTGTTTGACCTGGGTGATTTATCTGCCGTGTCAAATGCTGACCTTCTCAAGGTTTCCCATGTTTTTGTCAGCCACACCCATATTGATCATTTTATTGGTTTCGATAGGATGTTGAGGACACTATTTGGTCGTGAGCAAACTTTAACAATTTTTGGGCCAGAAAATATCATTCAAAATGTTGCGGGCAAACTGGCAGGTTTCACCTGGAATCTGGTTGAGCAGTATGATGAATCACTCACCATCGAAGTTGTTGAAGTATGTAAAACTGAACTGTTGAAAGCCACCTTCAGGGCGATTGAACGGTTTAAACTTTGTGAAGAAAAAAAAGAACCCTTTGTCGACGGGTTGATTGTGGATGATCCTGCCTTTATGGTACGCACGGCAATTCTGGAACATAGGGTGCCCTGCCTCGGCTTTGCGTTGCAGGAGAAGCCCCACGCTAATATTGATAAAGAAGTTTTGGAGTCCATGAATGCCGAGCCAGGCCCCTGGCTGAATAATTTAAAGGAAAGTGTTTTGCGAGGTGATCCGGAAACCTCGCTGATTGAGGTTCCGTTTAAAGGAAAAGAGTGTGCCCGCACAGAAAATATTCCATTGGGTCAGCTCAAGAACGATTTGATAGAGGTTTTCCCGGGACAAAAAATCGGCTATGTGGTGGATACAGTATTTAACGACCGTAATAAAAAGAAAATAGTCGAATTGGTGGATTCCGCAGATATTTTCTTTTGTGAATCACCCTTTCTAGCCGATGAGGAAGAACGGGGGAGGCAGCGTTGCCATCTCACATCCCGTCAAGCTGGGTTTCTGGCACGTGAGGCGGGCGTCAAACAACTACAGGTCTTCCATTTTTCATCCCGTCATAAAGGTTGCCGGGAACAGTTTTACAATGAGGCTCAAGAAGCTTTTCAAGGATAAGAGAAGCAAATAATGAAAAGTACTGAAAAAAACGCCCAAATTCTCCTGGTAATTTTCATCATTCTAGGTTTTAACTATGGCGTTAGTTTCCAGCAGTTTCTGCATTTTGACTGGACCGACCCTAAAGGGTTGAGTGACTCGGCAAGTTACCTTGCTATGTCAAATGGAGAAGCTGGCGTTGCCACAATTCATAGATACCGTATCATCATTCCTTTTCTTGCAGACGTTGTTAGAGATATAATTCAACCCCTGGTGCCGGTTGAGAAATTGCCTGCTATTGATGCGCTCAGTTTTTATCTGGTTAATTACGTGATAACCAGTTTGGCAGGTTTGTGTTTGTACTTCTTTCTTCTTGAGTTGAAGTTTAAGCCTGAGATGGCTTTGCTGGGAGTGTTTGTATTTTTGGGCAGCCGGATTACAATTCTCTCGACAGGTGGTCCGATGGTGGATTCGTTATATTATCTCGCAATCATTGTTATCGTCTATTTGTGTTTGACCCAAAGATCAGTGTTGTTCAGCTTGTTGGCGCCAGTTTTAATTCTTACCAAAGAGACTACGATGCCTTTTTTGTTTCTTCCATTCTTCGTGAAGGAAATGAATCGAAAATTAATCCTTCTTTCATTGTCAGTATCTTTTGTCGTCCTATTTTGGATGAGGAGCATGATCTCGGCTGATTTGCCAAATGTGGGAAGTTCAGAAAATACGCTCCTGACAACCGTCGCTAATCATTTTTTTTCAGGACTGGATAACCTGTCTCAAAGTTATTTCACTTTAACAGGTTGGCATGATCTCTTTTCACCTTTCACCGTATTCTGGTTGATCGCTTTTTGGGGCGCATGGCTTGAATTTAGTAAGATAGAAACTCATTATCAGATCCCGCGTTTTTTATTATGGACAATTCCCATAGCATTTGGTTTCACTGTTCTAAGTTCAAATGCGGGTCGCATGCTGCATAGTTTGTTCCCCATTGTAATTCCTTACGCATTAATTGGTATTGACTGCTTATTGTTCCGCAAACAAGCAGGTGAATGAATCAAGTTTTCGATTTGACCTTTTTGTAAATGACAACTTTTTCGCGGGATGAAGGTGAGCGGAACTCGTGTATTTGAATGTCGTAGGTGTTGTTGACCCATATGGCTGGAGCATCCAACTCCATCCTGCTATAGTTGTTAGCCAGAAGAACTTCTTTGACTTTTCTTGATGCGGAATCTATATCTCCTGATTCCTGGAAAGGTCTATCTTTTCCTCTTAGCACGATCCAGCCAGGTGGTTGAAGAGTATTGAGTTCTTCGTTCTGGATCATTCTCATTCCTGTGTAAAAAGCCACTGACTCGAATTCACTATCTATATAACAGGTGTCACCGGGGTTCCCGTGTGTTTTTAAAAACCTTACCACTGCATCAAGAGGTCCTTGGTAAACATGGCTGATTTCGTATAAATAATCGAAATACACAGATTTGAAATTGACCTCTCGTATGAAGCTGGCATAGGCATTTTCCAGATACGGGCTGCTCTGAAACCATTCTGAATTATTTTTAACAAGTGACTTTAATGGCAAGAGCGGCCCAACGTGAAGAATATTTGTGGTGATGAGAAGTGTTGCCACACAGCTTTGCATTAAAGGATTTTTGGGAAGTATATTTGCCAAAATAATGGCCAGTAGCAGAAAGAGCAAGGGGAAGCTGGAAATTATGTATTGCTGGAGAGGCATGGAGTGGGGCAGTGCTGTGAGTAGCATGGTCATGCTGCAAGTTATAAGCAGACTGATTTGTTTGGCGTAACCTCGCATCTGTTTAAAAAATAACAAGGGAAGTAAAATAAATGGGAAAATATAATTGTTGACCTGAAACAGAAAACCAAAAAGCCTTTTTGGAAACCCTTGCAATGTAGGATCAATGAGTGTGCTGGTGGAAGCCAGATGTTGTGAGACAAGCGTGAACATGGGAGAAATAAAAATTAACCATGGGATGCAGAATACCCCTGTGATTCCAGCTGCCCAGGCGGCCCGGATCCGGTTTTCAGGAAGTGTTTCCCTTATGTGTATAAAATAATGAATCAATATCCCTGCGATCATCCCTGCGAACTCCACATACATAGTATGAAAAAAAATTATGGAAACTGCTGTAAGTGGAAAAGGGTTCCATTTTTCCTTTTTGTATATGTCTATATAGAAATTTAATAGCAAAACAGTGAGCAAAATGGGGGTGCCAACGTACCGTGCGGTGCGAAAATAAATCAAGGCAGGAATGGACGAAGCCAGTAAAAAGGCAGCCAAAAAAGCGATTAATGGTCTACCTGTAAACTTCAGGGAAAACCGGTAGAAAAATATAACAGAAAGCAGACCGAATATAGCGAACGGAAGTCGAGCCGCATATGTAGTTTGCCCAAAAATAGACAGAGAAAATGCCTGTGCGTAGTAAGAAACCCAGGGGCGATAGACAAACAACCCGTCATACACATCTGCAAACATCATGGAATAATTTACTCCATCAGAATGCATCGGAAGCCCAAATTTGAGAATGGTTGTGGTGATGAATGTGTCGGCTCCTTCATCGATTTGTAAGACACTGTCATCAAGTCCCATAAAGATCATCGGGCATGTATAAATAATCAGGAAAAACAGGGGGAAATGTTTGAACTTAAGGGATTTAATCAGGTTCATGGGCTGGTTTGCCAGAGTGGGTACGGGGGTGGAAAAAGCTAAAGCCATTTGTGATTATATTCGATAAGTAATAGAATTTAAAATATATTACTGGGAACAGTATCCGCGATCACATGATGTCTCCCAATATGAGCTTGCATCTCAAACCCCCCTCTCACCCTGAGGAGCCATGGTGGATATGAGGAAAGTACAAGAATGTCTAGAAGCGCCTTCGACAGAAGAACAGAATTTCTTTAGTCGAATGGCCGAAAAAGAAACATTCCCATGCATCTCTGTAGTAGTTTTGGCCTACCGTAGTGGTGAAGATATCCATAAGTTTGTTGAGTCCCTAATCAAATCCCTTGAAGAACATGAGCCGAACTGGGAAATAGTCTTGGTGGGGAACCACTTTGCTGATGATGGGGACCCAACGCCATCTATTGTCAGCGAAATTGCTGAGAACCATCCCCGAATTCATGCTGTGACCAAAATCAAGAAGGGTATGATGGGTTGGGATATGAAAAGTGGTCTTGAGGCTGCTACAGGAGAAATCATTGCAGTGATTGATGGTGATGGCCAAATGCCATTTGAAGATGTTATTCGTGTTTACAGAAAGCTAAAAGATGAAAATTTGGACCTGGTTAAAACTTATCGTATGCAACGCGGAGATGGAGTTTACAGAAAAACCATTTCAGTGGTTTATAATTTTATTTTTAATATTTTATTCCCAGGTCTAAACTGCAGGGATATCAATTCAAAACCCAAGGTTATGACTCGCGACGCTTATAATGCAATGAACTTGAATTCAAACGGATGGTTCATAGATGCGGAAATAATGATCCAGGCTGGAAGAATGAGCCTGAAGATTGGAGAAATTCCTACCGTATTTCACCAGATAAACTATCGTCCTTCTTTTGTTAAAATCAGATCTATTTGGGAATTTTCCATAAACCTTATCTGGTATCGTCTTTTCGGTATGTCCAAAATATAAAAGAGAGGTTGGACGCATTGCAAAAAGATTCCATTATCCTCCCGATAAAAAAGTTTATTAAACAATCCCCAGCGTTAACCCGTTTTCTGGCAAATTATGTTGACCATTTTTATGAGGACTATTCTTCCCACAAAGTATTCCTTGAAAATAATCGAAGCAAAGCTCTTAAGTTGAATTTGGGTGCGGGCGCAGACTCAATGGGAGATAACTTTCTGAATGTGGATTATTATCCTATGAAGGGAGTTTCTATGTGTGCAGATGTGCATCATTTGCCTTTTCGCGAAAACTCTGTTGATGCTGTGCAGTGTATGCAGTTGTCAGAGCATGTTGAAGATCCCCGAAAAATGATTTTAGAAATTCACAGAGCTTTAAAGTATGAAGGAGAAGTATTTCTCACTGCCCCTTTCATGTATCCTTATCACGAAGCCCCGATAGATTTGAGTCGATGGAGCCAGGAGGGACTTAAAAATCTGACGAGAGAATTTGTCCCGATCCGTGTCGGGGTCCTCGGAGGACCAACTGCCACACTTGTAGAAGCTTTACACGGCTGGTTGTCTATTCTTTTGTCTTTTAATTCTGACAAGTTGTACCAGATCGTTTACCTTATCTTGCTCCCTTTTTTGAAGCCCTTCAAAATTATCGATCGTCTTTTGTTGAATAAATACAACAGTTCCCATCGCCTTGCATCAATGATTTATTTTTATGGGAAAAAAGTAGAACGCCCGAATAAAGGACAATGAATATTCTTTTAACGGGAGCATCAAGCCGAATCGGATCAACTCTCATCAGAAGCTTGTCCAAATGTTCTGGTGTGAATGTCACTGCAATGGTTCATCGCTCTCTGGTGAATATAACCGGGTGTGAAATAAGGAAAGCAGACCTTAGAAATCCTGAATCGCTGGTCAAGGCGGTTGAAGGTATTGATGCAGTAGTTCATATGGCCGCGTTGACTCGTAGTGTGCGGGAATCAGAGTATTTCAGAATAAATGTTGAGGGCACGCAAAACCTGTTAGACGCATGTAAGCTGGCAGGAGTAAAGAAAATAATTTTTCTTAGTTCGCGTGCCGCATGCGAGGAGGGCGGAGGGTATTCGCGTAGTAAACTAAAGGCGGAACAATGTGTCAGGGAGTCAGGGTTGCAGTGGCTTATTCTACGTCCTTCAGAAGTCTATGGGCAGGGGTCGGGCGATGCTATCAACCGTTTAATCCAATGGATCAGGAAATACCCTTTGGTGCCTGTATTAGGTACAGGGCAGGCCAGGTTCAGTCCTGTATATATTGATGATTTGGTGTCCGCTATTAAACAATCACTTCTCGATGAAAAACTTGAAAACGAAACAATTCTTTTGGCCGGACCTGAAGAAATGACCCTTGATGAATTGGTGGATCGAACTTCAAAATGTTTTGGCGTAAGCAGGTCCAAACTTCGCCTGCCGGTGGGATTTGTAAGGCTTGGTTCGGAAGTATTGGCGGGTTTGGGAGTGAAAGTATTGGTTCCCGATCAGGTTCCCAGGTTATTGTGCAGTAAGGATAGGGATATCAGCAAAGCTTCGTCATTGATATCCTTTTCACCCAGAAAGCTTGAGGAAGGTATCGCCGCATATTGTTTGGTAAGAAAATAGACAGATGTTGACTGAAATGATTAGAAAGAATTATAAATGCTGAGATATTGATCCATAATAGATTCCCAATCAAAATTCTTCCTGATATGACTTTTAATTTTAGTTCCCATTTCTTGTCTGATATTTTTATCCTGTAATGAAATAATTCGATCACTTATTGATTTAGGATCATCAGTTGTCAAATAACCGGTTTCGCCATCAATGACAATATCTCTTGCCACTCCGACTCGTGTCGCGATAATAGGCAGTCCATGAGCTCCGGCCTCAATGAGAGGTTGTCCAAAATTTTCGTATTTGGACGGGTAAATAAAGATGTCTGCCTTCCTGTAATAATCTTTAAGTTCTTCCTGTGATTTTCTTCCTGTAAAAGTGACCTTGTTTTGCAAGTTGAGTTTCTGAGTGAGGGCCTGTAGTTCATTCAGGTAACCGGACTTGGTGACACTGCTGGTCTTTTCCTCTCCTCCTGCGATTATCAGGTGGAAGGGGAAATTTAAATGATGGACAGCCTGCAATAAAAGTTCCAGACGACGGACTCGTGCTATTCTGCCAACAAACAGGAGTTGAAGAACCTCACTCTCCTTTTTTTCAGTGTCATCTACCTCGATACCCATGGGAATGACATGAATTTTGTTTTTTGAGATTCCAAACTCCAAGGCATCTTCGTATTCCAGCTTTGAGGAAACAATAATAGCCTGGGCTCTTTTTGCAGAGCTTTTCAGGGTTAACAAGTCGTAAGCATGGTAGGGTAGCCTCTGGTAAAAAGAAGGGAGGTAATTTTTGAAACCAAGAAGAGAACCGTGAGTATTTAAGACAAATGGTTTATTTTTTAAAAGCGCAAAAAAAAACCGCTGTCGGTCTGAAAATTCCGATAATTGTGGCTGTGTAAAATGTCAAAACTTTTCAGATGTGAAATCATTCCTGCGCTAATGATGTAGCGCATTATTTTTAATTGAGATTTAAATCGATGTACAGATACCCTGCCTATATTTTCCCTTTCAGGTAGATCAGGAGAAACATCTGCATAGGTTGTTAAAACTGGTGAGGAGATCCCTTTTTCCTCGAGGTGTTCAGATAATTGAAAAGCTTGGTTTGCCGGGCCGCTGATATAAGGAAAAAAAGTTTCTATAGTGCGTAAGATTTTCAAATCTGCTCCAGGTTAGACGTTCCAGTTTGCCAGGGAGATTGATGGATTCTTTTTTCCAGTGCTTTTTTTTCATGATCCAGAATTCCGACGTGTTGGGTCAGGGTCCTCACTTGCTGAGTTAAGGCTGAAATACGGATAGAAAAATGCAGGCATATGATCATGAGGAATAAAAGCCCGAAAAAAAACAGTGTTGAAGTGAATAAGGTGGCTCCAACGAGACCTGAAACCCAGCGAATGGCATCCTCAGAAATTGAAAGAATCAGCATTACGGTTCCCGTGACCAGCCATCCCATTGAGTATTCTTCGCTCAAATGCTTTCTTCTTACAAGCTCAAATACATAGGCGACCAGGAAAATACATATCAAGATGGAGATTACCTGAATTCTAGGGGGCATGGGCTTACCTCTTTGTCGATTTTCTTAGCAGGGTTACAAAAATTGAAAGGAACATTTTGAAAACATAATAAATTGTTTTGTGTCCATGATGCATGGACTCTTTTTCAGGACTTGCATGCATGGTTACCGGAATTTCTTTAACTTTAAATCCACAACGATTCAGCAAAATAATAAAGTCTGCATCCGGATAGTCCGGAGGGTAATTATCGCTGGCTGCGAAATGGATAGCTTTCCCTTTCAGGGCCTGAAAACCTGAAGTGGGATCGGTAACTTTTTGTCTGCATAGAAAAGACGCAATACTGCCAAATAATAACATTCCAACAGAACGAAGCAGAGATGATTTGTAAGAGTCTTTACTTAAAAACCGGGAACCGATCACGACATCACAGTTTTCTTTTTGAACTTCTTCTATCAGGTCTTTAATGTTTGCTGGATCATGCTGGCCATCTGAATCCATTTGTACGACGATAGAATAATCATTCTTGACGGCATATAAAAAACCTGTTTGCAATGCTATTCCATACCCTGAGTTAAAGGGTAGGGAAATAACCTCAGCGTTATGTTCACGGGCTACTTTTTCAGTATTATCAGAAGAACCGTCGTTAATCACTAATATGGGGAACCCTGGATATTGCTTCTTGATGCCATCCAGAACTGCACCTATATTTTTCTCTTCATTATAGGCTGGGATGATGA
>WAHY01000007.1:106035-120842 GCA_009873635.1 Nitrospinota bacterium | reverse complement strand
AAACAATTCTTATTAGAGCATAGTTTGCCGCGGCACCAACTAAAGATCCTATAAGTAAAAAGGCAGGATAAGCCGTGGCAAAGCCCTCTGCCGCCCGTTCAGCGAATTTCTTCATCTCCTCGACTTCCGCTTTATCTTCTCCCATAGAATTAAACGCTTCGATGGACTGGGAGAAGTGGGCACGCACCTGTTTTTCAAAAAATTCTCTTATCGATGTATCCTGGTCACCAAGTAAAGTAGCCAATAAAATCATTGATACAATACCTGACACCAATGCACTACCAACTATGCACCGGTCTCCAGGCAACTGGATTCGAATTGACTCTCCAAGAACCAGAGCCATCAAGGCATACTCAGCTAAAAACAACATTGCCTGACTAGATCCAACCAGTACGAGGAGTACAGCAAAAACCAATGCGACCAAGGCAATGCCAACTTGCCTGCCCCTCTGCAAATAAATAAAAACAAGAGGGAAAGGAGATAAAACACCAATCAATGCCCCTAATGGAGGAAAAACCAAAAGGGCAAATACCAGAATAACTACCAGTATTACAGGCAGATTTTTAGATGGTAACGGCAAGTCTAGTGCTCTACAGCATACGGCAACAAAGCAATGTTCCTAGCTCTTTTAATCGCTCGGGTCAAAATTCTCTGACACTTGGCACAATTCCCCGAAATCCGTGAAGGAACAATCTTACCTCTTTCGGAAATCAACGGTTTCAATGCTTTCACATCATAAAAGTCGATATAAACTTTGCTCTGGTCATCGTTGCAAAACCTGCAAATTTTTTGAGAAAATACAGAACTCTTTTTAGTTTCTGACATAACTACCTTCTTTTAGTGTTTATTAAAACGGAATATCGTCAGCAGCTGGGGCAGAAGTCGCATCAGGGCTCATGTTTACTTTCTCTCCCTGGCGAGTTAAAAACTGCACATTATTTGCTACCACTTCAAGTTTACTGCGCTTCTGGCCACCATCAGCTTCCCAAGTCTGGTAGTTCAGCCTGCCTTCAAGAAAAACCAGACTTCCCTTATTCAGATATTGTGCACAGTTTTCGCCTTGCTTAGCCCATACTGTGATATCAACAAAACAGACTTCATCCTTCCATTCTTCTCCCTGTTTGAACTTACGGTTGACCGCCAGACCAAAACTGGCAACTGCAGCACCACTCGCTGTGTAACGCAATTCCGGGTCTCGGGTCAGATTGCCCATAAGAAGTACTTTGTTAAACGAAGCCATATCTAGTCCTTTAATTACTCCACCGATTAAGAGTCTTCTTCACTCTCGACAGAAGCCTTGTCTGCATCTCCGGCCTCTTTCTCAACTTCAGTTTCTTTGCCAAGGGCTCTTTCCAGCTCATCATCAGTTAAACGAACAACCATAAACTTGATGATTAAATCATAAAGCTTATATTTATTTTCCAGCTCAATGACTTTGGCGGATTCAAGGGTGTGGTACAGGTTCAGGTATATCCCGAATCGGTTTTTCTTTACCCGGTAGGCGAGGCGTTTTTTTCCCCAGTTTTCAATTTTCAGACACGCTCCTCCGTTGCTCTTGATAAACTCGCCTATTTTTTCTAAGGCTTCAGCAACACGTGCTTCGTCAATATCGGGTTTAAGAATCAGGACACTCTGGTAAGATCTCAACAGATACCTCCTCATGGGTTAAAGTAGCTCCAGCCTAAATCTGGAGCGAGGGGTTAATTGATTGCATTCAACTAAACTATTATACTCACTATATTATAATGAATTTATGCAAAAGGCGAATTTTTGCATAGTCACTCAATAAAATCAAGGCATTTCCAGGTATTCGGAAGTCTCAAAACAAAATGCCCAACTATATAATAAACAAGCAAACTTTTTCTTATTTCCAATATATGACGTGGGTTGCCCTGTGTTGTGGAGTCTTTCTCCTGTCATCCTGTGATCTGCCACAGCGTCCTCCAGACTTATTTTACAAGTATGATGTTATAGAGGTCGGCCATGGTCCGGCCCACTTATTGACCACTGACCTGAATTTGGATGGAGAGCCGGACCTGGTATCTACTAACGCCAAAAACAACACACTCACACTACTGTATGGAAAAGGAGATGGCAGTTTCCGAACGGGCCGAACAATAAAGACAGGAGCCGAACCCACAATGTCGACTGTGGGTGATATCAACAAAGATGGCGTGCCCGACATTGCGGTGAATGCAAGAGGCCAGGAAATGTTTTTAGTCTTTCTTGGTAAGGGAAACGGCAAGTTCAGAAAACCTTTGAAGACTAAAACCGGTAAAGTTCCATTAAATATCATTCTGGGGGATTACAATAAAGATGGTTTTTTGGATGCCGCCGTTACCCTGACCTTTTCGAAAATGGAAGTATATTTTGGCACTGGAGACGGTCGCTTCAAAAAAGGAGAAACATACCTCACTGGTTCCCGATCTTTTTCTGGAGTGACAGAAGATTTTAATGAAGACGGGTTTCTGGATATTGCCCTGGCGACCAGCAGTTCAAGCGCAAGTTCAATCAGGTTATTTATGGGAAATGGGGATGGAACTTTTCAAAAAGCTAAACGGCTGGCAGATAAAATGGTGCCCCTGGCTGTAATATCCAGCGACATGAATGATGATGGCAAAAACGATTTGGTATTTGCCTCGGGCCAGGGAGACAATATCTATTTGCTCACTTCAAAGGGTGACGGTAGTTTCAAGGAACCCCTGGCCTTTTCCGGAGGGGGCGGCCCTTTCGCCCTGACCACTGGTCATTTTAATCCTGACAAATTAAAAGATGTAGCAGTTGCCAATTCCCGCTCAAGCAGTTTTTCAATGATCGTCCGCAATGCTGATGGATCCTTCAAGTTCCCCACCCGTGATTATGTGGTTGAAGGCGGCACTCCTTTAGCGATCACCAGCGGCGACTACAACCATAGCGGCATGCATGATATTGCCGTCTCCAGCAACGCTAAAAATATTATTGAAATTTATATACAAAGAAGAGTGTTTGCCAAATAACAAGCCCTGACGAACTGCGGGTAAAGCTTCTATCAGCTTAACGAGCTATTGCCCACCGCCTCCCTCGCCAGAGGGGGGTTTTTGGATTCCAATCTGTTGAAAGATATCACCCATCACGCCCATGAAGTTGGCTTGTTCCTGTTCCAGTATCTGGGCATTCTTTTTTTCTTCATCAAAAATATTCAAGCGAATTTCCTGCGGTCTTTCGAGCAGTTTATTAAGGGCAGTTGCTGTTTGCACAGGTGCATGGCAAGTATTGTTCTGGCAAAGATAAACGGTAGGCTCGCCTTGCTCTGCGTTCTTGTCTTGAGCCAATGGCAATAAAGCACCCGTTGATTCGTCTTTCTTCCAAATTACGACTTTATTTGGACGATAGTCGGTGTGCAAAATATGCAACATTTCATCAAATGATTGATGATCCCGGGGACCAGCAAAGACAACCTCGACGGGTGGAAGACTCAAGGCACTCGCAACCGATAACAAGCCTGTGTATCCGGCCGGACTTCTCTCCATCAAAGGCTTAAATGCCTTCAAGGTGCCTTCTGTTTTGCTTATATAAGCTTCTTCTCCTGTCAGGCGTCCCAGCCTTAATAATGCCTGAGCCGCTATTGCGTTGGCAGAAGGCAAGGCTTCATCAGCAGGGTTTTTCAGATTAACGATCAAACCTTCTCCCGATTTACCGGTGAGGAAAAACCCTCCCTCCTTTTCGTCCCAGAATTCGTCAATCATGGCCTCGGCAAGTTCCTTTGCCCGCTCGAGCCATCGGGTGTCGAATCCTGCCTCATAAATCGCTATCAAACCCTCCAGGAAAAAAGCATAATCATCCAGACAACCGCTAATTTTGCTCTGACCATCCTTGTAAATACGTAATAGTTTTCCAGACTGCCATTGCTTTGACCAGATAAAGTCTGCACAACGGATAGCTGAATCCAAATAACTCCGATCATCCAAAACACTAGATCCGCAGGCAAGAGCAGTAATCATCAAGCCATTCCAGGCAGTGATTATTTTTTCATCGGTCGCAGGCTTTGGTCTTTTTTCACGAGCATCAAAAAGCGTTTCTTTCCCTTTTCTTAAAATATGATCCGCTTCAAAAATTGGGACGTTTTCAGATACCGACAACTTTTCAACACTCTCTTTAACATGTAAAACATTTCGCCCATCAATGTGGCCACGTGGGACCAATCCATAAGCGCCTGCAAAAACCTTGGCATGTTTGGGTCCCAGCAAATTCATGACCTCCTTCAACTCCCAGGTATACCAGGTCCCCTCCTTACCTTCTGAATCAGCATCCTGACTGGCATAAAACGCGCCTTCATCAGATGTCATTTCACGCAAGAGCCAAGAGAAGGTTTCTATAACAGTGGTTTTATATATATCCTGCTTGGTAGCTTGAAACATATCGATAAAAAGTTTTGCCAACAGGCCATTGTCGTAAAGCATTTTTTCAAAGTGCGGTACCAGCCATTTACGATCTGTAGAATAACGGTGAAAACCCCCGCCCAACTGATCAAACAACCCACCCTCTGCCATAGCAGTCAAACTCTTATCAAGAATATTCAGTGTTTCACCTGTCTGGGCCCAATGTCTCAGCAAAAGTGTGTAGTGCATGGGTTCCGGGAACTTCATGCCTGAACCAAAACCTCCAAATTCCTCATCATATCTGTCATTCAGAATGCTTACAGCTTCTTGAATCAACTGGTCGTGAGACACTTCTCGGGCCACTCCTTTTCGTCCCTGCATCTTTTGCAGAATATTTTGCGTCCGGGTTTCAAGTTGATTTTTCTCACCCGCGAATAAATCATGGGCCTGTTGCAGAACCTGAGCGAACCCAGGGCGATTATATTTAGCAAAAGGAGGGAAATAGGTGCCTCCTAAATAAGGCTTTTGGTCTGGAGTGAGAAACATGCTGAGTGGCCATCCACCGTGGCCCGTCAATTCCACCAATGCTTTCATATAGACAGCGTCAACATCTGGTCTCTCTTCCCGGTCCACCTTAATATTGACAAACTTCTCATTCATGATTTTTGCGATTTCTTCATTTTCAAACGACTCGTGCGCCATTACATGGCACCAATGGCAGGCAGAATATCCTATGCTCAGGAAAATTGGTTTATTGTCTGATTTTGCCTTTTGCAAGGCTTCTTGTCCCCAAGGAAACCATTCAACAGGATTATTGACATGCTGAAGTAAATAGGGACTGGATTCGTTAATTAGATTATTGGGCACAATTAGGGAACCTTATTAAAATTTTATATTTGGAGATATATCAAAGAATACAAGAAAAACTTACAGGAAGAAACGGGAAAACAAGGGAAATAAGGAAGGGAAAATAACTACTCTTTTACCAACCCGTGTCGGTATTGGTGGTAAAAGTCACGAATACTTTCATATTCATCCAGGGCACTTTCTTCCAACTGTTTTTTATCATCCACAATGAATGAGACCGCGTTGATATTTTCTTCAAAAGTAAGACCTGCACTAACTTCAAAACCTGGTGCAAGGAAAAAGGTTGGACTCAAGAAACCATCCGCCGCCCTGCCCACAATATTACGCGCTGTAGATGGCCCAAAAAAGGGCAATACCACATAGGGACCCGTTGGAATACCATAGGAACCCAGAGCCTGATCGAAATCTTCGTTAACATCTTCGATATTATATTCTTCGCCTGCTACATCCGCAATTCCACCAATTCCAAAGGTCGTATTGATCAGAGTCCGCGCAAGAACTCGACCTGATTTTTCAAAATCTAACTGGAGGAGGCTACTGAAAAACTTGACCGGAAACATGGCATTGGAAAAAAGGTTTTTTATACCAATCCGCAGATTCTCATGCACAACATTCCTGTAGCCCCTGGCAACAGGCTCCAGCACATGGTCATAGAGGGATTCATTTACGCCAAACATCCAACGGTTATATCCCTCGAGGGGATCGGTTAAAATCGGCAGGTCCTTTGTATCTCCAGCAAAAGGATCTTCAAGGTCCTCATAGTCTTCCACATCCTGAGAGGATCTCACCGTTCCCTGAGCCGTTTCGATAGACGAAGAATCATCAAATGCGGATGTGTCTTCTGTGATACGAGGAACACTTTTTTCAAGCTTTATAGTTACTTCAGAAGTCTGAGCGATTAAATCGTCAGTAATATCACTGATAAAGTTTGGTGTTTTTGTATCAGACGTTGAAATTTCTGCCCAAGAGAAAGAAGAAAACAAAACAAATGAGAAGAAAACAGCAAAAATGATAATTTTTCTGAATCTTATAAATTTCATATTCTTAATATCTCGTGTGGCCTTGAATTTAGTAAATTTCAATTTAATTGTTTAACAACTTACAAACCACTTTAAAAGTCAAGTGTAGATTAAACGTCAGCCTAAAAAAATTCAAGCCGTATTTTCAGTTTTTGCAATTTTGACACAATTACATCTTTTTGTCGTAAAAATGCATTTACCGTGCCAAGTTCCGATTAGTCGGACGAAAACCTAAGAAATTTCATAATTAATGGGTAGGATCAGGAAAAACCTTCGACAATTGGTCAATTGAAGTCTGCGGAAGTGAAACATTGTCCGCACGGGCTTTGTGAATCATTTCCCAGGCAAGCTTATAGTTTTTCTGCTTATAAAGGACATCAATCAAAACCCCATAAGCCTGACTGTTAAATCTGTTTAGCGCTAAACTCTCTTCCAGTTTAGAAACAGCCTCATCCAGTTTTTCCAAAGCACTCAGGGATGCCCCCCAGTAAGCATAGGCGTTGCTGTGCTCCGGGTTGATTTCCAAAACTGTCCTGTAATGTCCTATAGCCTCCTGGAATTTTTTATCCATTGCCAAGGTAAGCCCCCAATACAGGTGGGCTTTTTCATCTGTAGGATCCTTTTTTGAGGCATGAATGAAACGCTCAATGGCTTCACCCCTCTTATTCAGTTTGACCAGGGAAATTCCCCACCAAGTATGGATTTCGGCATTATCCGGGTTTCTTTCCCCAGCCTTTCTAGCAACCTCGACGGCTTCCTGGTATTTGCCAAGCGCATTCAGTTCACGAACCAACTTGACGGGATCTATCTTGACGGTTTTCTCTTCGATTTTCTTTTGTATTTCAGCCGCAACCTTAGTTTCAGCCTCTGTTTGCACACGAGCTTCTTCCATTTTGTCTTTGGCGGCAAGTGTTATAAAGCCGACAATGACAACGATAATACAAAAGTACCACAGAGCTTTAATTTTTCCTGGCATTGGACCTTCAATTCAGGTTACTGGGAATTTTCCGGCAGGATTAATAGATACATATTCGATTATACCAGCTTTCTGGTCAAAGTTTATTTAATATTTTTTCCGCACCCGGCTTAAGATTTTCATAGCCCGGTCGCGATGAAACCAGTTTTAAAAATGTCTGCAAATGCTTTTTGGCTAACCCCGGATTCCAGGATTGATACTGGACTCCAAGGTAATAATGCGCCGGAGGAAAAGTCGGATCCCATTGCAAAGACTTTTTAAGTTCCGCAATGGCCTTTTGCGTTTCCTTTTTGAAAGCATAAGCCAGCCCAAGATATAAGCTGATTTCCTGATCTCCCCCGTACCAATTTAGAGATTCCTGCAAAACTTCAATAGCTTTATCAGGTTTTCCTGAAAACACATAAAGTCGGGCAAGCCCTATCGAACCAAAAACATAATACGGATTGATATCCAGGGTTTTCCGGAAAGAAGCCTCAGCCTTTTCCATCAACTGGAGTTCAAGAAAGATATTGGCCATGTTGTAATGAGTCATCACATGATCAGGGTCTAATTCCAATATCTTTCTATAGCTTTTCAAAGCCCCATTGATATCGCCAACATTAAATTCTCCCATGGCTTTATCTAAAAGTCTCTCTAAAGAAGCCTTATTTTTAATATCTTCAATCTGGCTTTCAGACCTCTCCAGTTTCACAAGACTTGGCATCACTTTTTCACGAACATCAGCATCAGAAAATTTTACAAAATCTGGAACCAACTTAATATAAGGTGTCAATTGCCTGACTAAAACCGCCCGTTCATCCTTATAAACATATTTGGGAGCATTAAACTCCAGCAAAGAATTATCATCGGTATGCAAGGGAGCCGAGGCACTGAACTCCAGCAACTTTTCCCGGGACATGATCATCAGGCTCAAAAGATCAGGAACATTGTCGATACCAATCCGGTGCAAATCACGTCCCACTAAATCATTTGACAAATATTGGCGGGCTTTTTCATAAGACAGGCTATATTCCTTTTCAGACCCTATCAGCAGATAATCATCTCCGGCTATAGACTCCCACATGCTCACAAAAGGAAACTCTTTACTAAACGACCTTATGATTGACTTAAAACTTTCTGGAGACATATTTGTGTGGACCCAGATACATGCCACCCCACCCGGATTCAAACGTTTCTTCAACAGTTCAAAAAAGTTGACGGTGAATAAAGCTCCAACTCCCGAAATCCATGGATTGGAAGGTTCTGAAACAATAACGTCATAAGTATCTTCTGTCAGCGCTATATGGTTACGCCCATCTTCAAGCTTCAGGGTCAATCGCTTGTCTTCCAATGCATGGTGATTAAAAGGATCAAAAAAGCGGGAGCCCTCAATGACAGCAGGGGAGATTTCTACAAGCTTAATTTTGTCAACCGGGAACTGCTCCACCGCACCTAAAGTGATCCCGCTACCCTGCCCAATCACCAGAGCAGATTTGGGATCGGAATGAAACAACATAGGCAGATAACCGGAGAGCAATTGCGTTCTCATATCCAAAGCCAATGAAGCATCAGTCTTTCCATTAACACGCAGGAATATATTTCCAGACACTGAAAGCTCTGTTGTGACCGTGGTGTGCATTCCTTCTTTAAAAAAGAGGATTTTATTTTTCTTTTGTTCCGCTTCTTTAAGATCCGCTATACGGTAGGGCATAAAAGAACCGCTGGAAATAACAGACTTGTCCCAGGGATCGATTGATTTTGCTGCCAGAATAGAAAACATCAACACCAAAGGCAGAAAATAAATCTTCAAGCTAAAGCTAATGTTTGAACCTAAAGCAAGAATTGCGATTCCGATCAGGATATTAAGAAGCACGCCACTTATCATTGTGGTCTGAAGTCCCAGCTCAGGTATCAAGATAAAACCCGCAACAAAAGAACCAACGATAGCTCCGATTGTATTGCTGGCATATGCCCTTCCCACGTTGTGTCCCAGGGTTTCCAGTTTCCGCACCATCAGCTTAATGACAAGTGGGAATTGAGTTCCCATAAAAAAAGTCGGCACAAAAATCAAGGCAAAAATAAGAATGAAGTTTGCCAGTTGAACAGACTCGAACTGCAATCCCCAGTTTTCATAAATCCAACGATTGGCAAAAGGGATGTGAGCAAAAAAGGGAATGATTGAAAGGGCAAAGATTCCGATCACTATTTGGGTAACCCCATACACTTTCATAACATCAGTGAATCTGGGCAGAAGGCGGGAAAACCCAGCCGTTCCCAAAGCCAGTCCAAATATGAAAACAGTCAATATCAGGCTGAAGGCATAGACAGAAGAACCCAATAAAAGTGATAAAATTCGGTTCCATGCAACCTGATAAACCAAAGCCACCATTCCCGAAAGCCCAAAACTCAAAAGGATTAACTTTTCCCTTTGATTCAGAGGCAATAAAACACTCTTTATTACAGAGAGCTCTTTATCTATTAAAGGAGGTTTGAAGAGTAGAAAAATTACGGCGGAGATCGCCATGTTCAGCATGGCCGCCATCCAGATGGTAGATTGGACCCCAAACAGCCTCATGAATATAAAGGCCGAACCCCAAGCTCCAAATACCGCGCCAAAAGTATTTATGGAGTATAAGGTTCCTACATCTGTTCCTATAAGTTTTTCATCTTGAGAAACAAATTTACTGAGAACGGGCAACGTCGCGCCCATGAACGTAGAGGGAATGATAAGAATCGCAACACAAATCAGAAAACGAGCTAAACTGGCCTGGGTATAAGAGTCTCCAAGATTGAGGTAAACCCATTTGAATATCGGGAATGCTTGATCAATAAGGGTGGGAATGAGCAGACAGTACAAACCAATTCCTGCTTCCAGATATGCATAGGCAGCAAGAGGATTGAATTTTCTGTCAATCACTTTACCACCAGCATAACTGCCTAGTGCCAACCCACCCATGAATGCTGTCAAGACTGTGGAAACTGAATAATGGGTGTTACCCATCACAAGAGTGAGCAAACGGGTCCACACAACTTCATAGATCAAGCCCGTTGCACCAGATACGAAAAAAAACAGGAAAACCCAGATTCGGGAAGGAAAACATCTATTGGCCAGCGGATTACTGGACTCATTGGTTGATTGCAATATCTTTATACTCCGCAGGTAACTTGCAAAGCTTGATCAGTCATCCAAAATCAATTCTGCCTGGCAAGTTATGTACATGGCTTTGCACAGAAGAGTTATTCAGGGTTTTTAGAGCGACCGCAACGAAAACCCAAAATACCATCCTTTCTACCAGGTGTAGCTGCGAAACGTTTAGAAGTACGGATGTCCACACTTCTCGCATCCCAAGACCCACCACGGAATACACGATTTTTTTTATTTTCAGGGCCAGTAGGATTCATCATCGGCGAATTTTTATAATAAAACTGGTCATAGAAATCATTGACCCATTCGGAAACATTGCCAGCCATATCGTAGACACCATAAACACTTCGGCCCATAGGATATTTTCCAACCGGTGACATATAGGCAAAACCATCACCTGTACCAGCGAAGTTGGCACGATCGGGAAGAACTTTATTGCCCCATGGATACTTTAATCCGTGAGTGCCACGCGCAGCTTTTTCCCACTCTGCTTCGGTCAGTAGTCTCTTGCCCGCCCAAGTGCAGTAATTGGTCGCATCCTGCCAGGAAACACCAACAACAGCATTGTTGGGAATCTTCATGACTTCACCGTCACCCTGAAAAAAAGGGACCGAAGGTTCTACATAGTTGGCCGCCTTGCGAAATTTGTTATAAGCTTCCACACTCACCTCATATTTATCAACATAATATGCATCTAGATATATTTCCTGCATGGGTTTCTCATCGAACCCACCTGAGTCTGATCCACGTGAGAATATACCTTCAGGAATCAACACCATCTCTCGCCCATCATCTCCAACAAGAGTTTCATAAATGCTGAAATCCCGATTATCTGCTACTTCCACATCATTGGCTTTTTTTGATATTTGTTGTACTCTCTCATCGTGGTCAATGGATTTTTTTATCTCCCAGACTATGACCAGCAAAAAAAGAATAGTGATTGCAAAACAAGCTATAATGGCAACCATTAAATTCTTATCACGCATAATTTTTAATCCCTGGTATATAAAACAAATAAGTTTTTCGAACAATTCTCAATTATAGTTTTTTAACACTCATTAAAGCAATGATATTTTCCTTATCTCTTTCAAAGCAATATAGTTAAGAGAGGTCTTGTTGTTAAAAGAATGAACTTACTGGAAGTTAAAGACGCGGCGCTTTCTTTTATGAAACCCGCAAAAGCAGAAGTATTAAAATGGTATCGAGGGCAGTTTTCCGTCGACCTGAAAGCAGACCAGAGCCCTGTCACTATCGCCGACCGAAAAGCCGAAGAGATTCTGCGCAAAAAAATTTCTAAACACTTCCCTGACCACGGAATAATTGGTGAAGAATTTGGCAACCATAATGAAGATGCCGAATGGGTCTGGACCATTGATCCGGTAGATGGCACACGGTCATTTGTAAGAGGACTTCCACTTTTCGCTTCCATGATAGCCCTTCTGCATCAGGGGGAACCCGTGCTGGGCATCATCGAACTACCAGCCCTCGGAGAAACTGCGTGGGCCGTAAAAGGAAAAGGTGCCTATGGCAATGGCAAACGCCTGAAGGTTTCGTCCCACTCCAACCTTAAGGGAGCTTTCATCGCAGTTGCGGACCACTATTGCTTTCGTAGCGAAAAGTGCACCTTTCTTTATAACAGCCTGAACCAGAAAGCGGGAATTGTGAGAACCTACCCGGATGCATTCGGTCATTTAATGGCTGTGCGAGGTGTCGTAGATGTGATGGTGGACCCCCTGGCAAAAATATGGGACTACGCACCCTGTAAAATACTAGTTCAGGAAGCAGGAGGCCGATTCGCGAATTTCTCTGGAAATAAAGCAAGTATTAAAGAGGGTACCGCAGTGGCAGGAAACTCAAAAATAGTTCAACAGGTAAGAAAAATTTTCGCAGAGCACAAAAAATGAACAAGTGTTGCCTTTAAGAGGAGATACTTTTTTCACTATCTTGAGCCATTTATCTCTGGGGCAGATAAAGCAGCTAAATAGGCTGACGTCCAGCAAAACCAGCGTCCATACTGTGCCAGTAGCGAATCTCTTTTTCCGGCATTCTCCAGCACAGGTAAACCTCCCTTCCCTCTCTGATAGATGGAAAATCTATCAATCCTTCACGTATCCCTTTTATCTCACATCCGATCGATTCAATTTCCTGGATCAAACGGTTATATTTCAAAACTACATTCAGGTATTCAGCGCCTTCTAAACTTCCTCCATTCCACTTGGCCTTTTCCCGAGCGTTGTGAACATCGGGGAAATCACGGTTCATAGAGTTCGACAATTTTTGGATTTCCGGGACCCAACCTAATAGTTGGGGAACAATGGCATTTGCCTCTTCCAAAGTAAAAAGCTTTTTTGTTGTCATTGAGTATTATTTTTTAAAGTTAAATATTCATCATAAAAGTTTTTTCATTATACGAATTTCAAATCATTAATCCAACTTCGCGTAATATAAAAAAACACTTACCTATCTAAAGCAATCAATTGGAAAAATAACAAATGGTATTTTACTTCAACCTAGACACTGAATAACAGCGGGGAGAATTTAAACCCTATTTAATTCAATTATTTAATTAACTTTCATCCTCTCACTCAGAATTCTTTCTTCAGCAATTTGATGGTGTTTCCAAGAAGTACCGATTTTTTATTGACAAACGTCAAATAAGGTTATAAATTCTGACATCTATATAGGATATAATCCTATAATATATATAGGTTATATTTTATATATTATAGGATTATATGAATCTAATTCATCGATTAACGCTAAGAAGTATGAGGCCGCTTAATATTTTAATGTAGTGTAGTTTAATCGTTTTATTTCCAAACAACAGTTGGGGAGGAGATTATGAAAAAGACAATCTTATTTGTAGCATTAAGCGCATTTGTAGCCTTCATGTCCATGGGTTCCATTGTTTCAGCCGATGATGTGATACCAGGATCATATGGACAGCACGATTCCAGCGTGATGGGTGTTGGACAAACCATGATGCAAATGGGCGCAGCAAACAGGGCATTGACCAACGCGGTCAACCTCGCGTCTGGCGCAGGCAGATCAAGAGCTAATAGCAATACAGGCGCATCTGGTGGTAACTTTCAATTTGGTTCTTCACAATCTGAGCAGTCGTGGAAACAATGGAAATCTGTTGAAGATGCTGGTGTAGTTGTAGGACTGGTACCTGGCGACTGCCGTGGCGACAACTCTGACGACTCATACCGCAAGCAGATGAACCAGAATCGCAATGGTTACATGGAAGAAAAGCTGGTCTCTCAATCTGATTGCGAGGGCTATCATCCCACAATCAAGTAGTTTGCTAAAAAAAGCAACTTTTAGTTGAAGATTCTAAAGCCGGTAAGGGAACACCTTACCGGCTTTTTTATTGCTTATTCATTTTTACTCACCAACACAATGCCTTACCCTTAAACTCAATAAATATAAAGCTTTATAATAAATCAAAATCTACACTACTAATTTTCTTATGCCTATCTCAATCAACTTATCTATCCACATATAGTTACTAAATAAAGTCCCAGCCCAACGATAATTACCAAGAGATTTGACTATATTTAAAGTAGTAATTCCACCTATTTTATTTAATGAAATAATATGGGATATTTCTTTAAAATAAAATTCTTTAATCTTATAAAAAAACAACCTTTTATCTTATAAAATGCAAAGTAGTTAATTATTAGAAGCAGGGTATTTTTATTTAATCAACAATCACACAGGCAAAGAAAATATGTGAATTTATATTGATAATTAACATTAAACACCAAAATAATATTAAGCATTAAAATTATTTATAAGAATTTCACCTATATTAAAATAAGATTAATTCTTATTTTTTTTCATCCATAATTTACTCTCAACCTTGTATTTTTCCCAAATATATTTACACGAATAATAAATAAAATAAGATTATTCTTATTAAATAATAGGATATATTCTTAATTAAAAAAAGGGTTTTTGCTTATTTTATAAAAAATATCAAATCGCTAATATTAGTGAGTTTCGATTTCTAATATCACCCTAGTAGGGGAGGGAAGTATGAAAAAGGCAATTGTTTTGGTAGCAGTAAGTGTATTTGTTGGATTCATGGGAATGGGTTCAATTGTTTCAGCCGATGATGTAATTCCAGGTCAGTATGTACAAAATGATCCCAGTGTTATGGGCGTAGGGCAAACCATGATGCAAATGGGAGCCAAAGACAGAGCTTTGACCAACGCAGTTAACCTGGCTTCTGGAGCTGGAAGATCACGAAGCAGCGTTGGAGCTATTAACGGTGATTACCAGTTCGGCTCTTCACAATCTGAGCAGTCATGGAAATCATGGAAATCTGTTGAAGATGCAGGTGTTGTTGTTGGCTTGGTACCTGGCGACTGCCGTGGTGACAACTCTGACGACTCTTACCGCAAGCAGATGAACCAGAACCGAGATGGTTACATGAAAGAAAATCTGGTTTCTCAAGC
>WAHY01000007.1:104025-105937 GCA_009873635.1 Nitrospinota bacterium | reverse complement strand
AGCTTTCAAGGCATAGAGTTTTCCTCTCCCAAGCTATCGCCACAGCTTCAGAAATAAGAACCTGATATTCAGACTATAAATTTATAGTCTTGGACCCTACTCATAAAATCAAAAAATATTTGTTCTATTTTTTCACCTAGCCGAATCACCCCCCAACGATAATTTTCCTATAAGATATAACCCCAACTATAAAAAGATAAAAACTTACACAAAAAACAGGGTTCACCTTATACCCCCTAAAATAACAAATCGTTAGTATTAGAAAGTTTTTTATTCCAATTTCATCCTGTATGGGGAGGGAAGTAATGAAGAAAGCAACTTTGTTCGTAGCAGTATGTGCATTTGTTGGACTCACAGCATTGAGTGCCAGCGCAGATGAAACGGTTCCTGGGCAGTATTACCAAAGTAACCATCCCAGTGTAACAGGGGTCACTCAGACTATGATGCAAATGGGAGCCAAAGATAGAGCTTTGACCAATGCGGTTAATCTGGCTTCTGGTGCGGGAAGGTCTCGAAGTGATACGGGCGTCATCAACGGTGACTACCAGTTCGGTTCTTCTCAAACGGAGCAGTCATGGAAACAGTGGCGAACTGTAGAAGATGCAGGCGTTGTTGTTGGGCTGGTAGTCGGTGATTGTCGTGGCGACAACTCTGATGACGCTTACCGCAAGCAGATGAACCAGAACCGAGATGGTTACATGAAAGAAAATCTGGTTTCTCAAGCTGATTGTGAAGTGAATCACGCGACCATCAAGTAAAGAATTAAAAGCATCAAACCTCACCATGAGGTCAAAAAGCCGGTAGACTTTGGTCTATCGGCTTTTTTTTGTCCTCCCCTTTTGACTCGCCCAAACCAAATTCTGATATAATTATCATTACCACAAACTTTAAAGAGGTTAACCATGTCACGATTCATAGACAATGGAAACGATACTGTTACCGACAGCCAAACAGGTTTGACCTGGCTTAAAAAGGACTCCAGGCAGTTAACTGGGAAATGGATTCACCTGGAAAAAGCCATGAAATTTGCAGAAGAAAAAAACGCAGAAAACTTTGGCGGCTTTAATGATTGGAGAATCCCTAAAATGGAAGATGTTAAAACCATTTTCGACAAAAGTTTCAGCCAAAGGGACTTTGGGAATAATGAAATCCATATCCCAAAAGAGTTCGAACCAAAATGCGCAGATTGCACCTGGACAGACACAATCAATGGAGACAGGGCTATGATGTTTAGCCTGGTTAAGGGCCGTTCAAGCTGGATCAACAAGTTTGGAGAAGGCCCTTTTGCTGTCAGGCTTGTTCGTGGTAACAGCAACGCATCTTGAATTAACCTTTAGAGCTGGTAAAGGTACTGGCAAATAGCCAGACAGCTGTTATCATCAGAAGTACTGAAAAAATGCGTTTGTAATTCTGGTCCGAAAGATGTTGCAACAAATGAGGCCCGATTTGAGCACCAGCAATACCTCCCAGGGCCATAATCATTCCAGTTTTTATATCAATGTTTCCCAACCTGTAATGTGCCAGGGCAGAAGAAATTGATACCATTAAAATATAAATAAAAGCCGTGCCTACTGCCAACTTGGCTTCCCGCCCCAGAAAAATCAAAAAGGGTACAACAAGAAATCCTCCACCCAATCCTGAAGCTGAAGAAAGAATGCCTATGATAAGGCCAAATAATGCCAGTATGATCAAGTCTCTCCTCCTCTCTCTACCCATTTTTCTTCCAGGTGATCCACAACCCCAGCACCAATGGAGTCTCCCCAGACGTTTACAGTTGTCCGACATCGGTCCAGAAACCAGTCTATTGAAAGGAGCATGCCTATCCCCTCCAGAGGAAGACCTACCGACTGAAGCACCATCACCATAGTGACCAGCCCGGCCTCAGGAATTCCCGCCGCTCCTATACCAGCTA
>WAHY01000007.1:91320-103925 GCA_009873635.1 Nitrospinota bacterium | reverse complement strand
CGGTCCAGAAACCAGTCTATTGAAAGGAGCATGCCTATCCCCTCCAGAGGAAGACCTACCGACTGAAGCACCATCACCATAGTGACCAGCCCGGCCTCAGGAATTCCCGCCGCTCCTATACCAGCTAATGTTGCTGTGACAAATATAATCATTTGATCCCCAAAACCCAATTGAACCCCTAACATTTGGGCAATGAACATTGCCGCTACAGATTCATAAAGTGCTGTGCCGTTCATATTCACCGTGGCGGCAAGAGGCAAAACAAAAAGTGAGGATTTCCGGGACACTTGATTGAAATCTTCTGCGCACTCAATGGTTACCGGCAAAGTTGCTGAACTGCTCGCCGTTGAAAAGGCTGTTGTCAGTGCTTCCGTTACATTTTTAAAATAAATGAACGGGTTTCTTCGCGTCGTCACATAGAGAATTATCGGCAACACCAATATACCGTGAATTAAAAGAGCAATGACTACTGTTGCTGCATATTTACCGACTTTAGCCAGCTCAACCAGAAACAAGTCTCCCCCCCCGGCGGCACCGAGTTTTGAAGCAATCAATGCGAAAACACCAATTGGAGCAACAAACATAAGTAAATGGACGATTTTCATAACCGCATTGTTGACCGTATCAAAAAAATCTATAGCCCGTTTGCCCGGTTCCCCAAGAGTGGTTAATACCGCACCGAATACAAGGGAAAACATAATTAAAGGAAGAATTTCCATCTTCACCATGGACTGCACAAGGTTTGGTGAAACAAAAGTTTTTAGAATATCCGTGATTCTTACTTCTTCTTTTCCCGCGACTTTTTCAGGAACATGTTCAACCGTCATTTCAACCGCAACACCCGGCTCGATAATGTTAACCACGATCAAACCAATAGCCACTGCCATACAGGTAGTCATCATGAAATATATGAGTGCGATCAATCCGGTCTTTCCCACCTTTCTAATATCTCCAAGGCCTGCAATACCAACGATCATGGATGATATGATTAAAGGAACCACCAGCATTTTCAGCGCATCCAGAAACATCTCGCCAATCCATTCCACCGCTAACATTGAGGTTCCGTACATCCATCCAGAAAAAACTCCTAAAAAGATGCCGGCAATCATCGAATATAAAAGCCAGTTATGCTTCATCACCACTCACTCTTTTAAACAAAAGTTCTATCAAACTTGTAAACAGGGTTTATAATACAGGGTAACAACAACTTTGCAAATAAGCCTATCGCTCAATTGGCATCCGAATTTAACCGGAGGATAACAATGGTAGAAACTGTCACGCTCACCTATCAGGGAAAAACCTACGAATTCGAAGTTCAAGAAGGCACCTGTGGAGAAAAAGCCATAGACATAACCACCCTGAGAAATACAACCGGATTGATAACATATGACCCAGGGTTCATGAGCACAGGCTCCTGCCAAAGTCAGATCACTTTTCTGGATGGTGAGAAAGGGATACTTCTGTACAGAGGCTATCCTATTGAGCAAATTGCTGAAAAAAGTTCTTTTTTAGAAACAGCCTATCTCCTCATTTATGGGGAGCTCCCTACTCGCGAACAATTTGACGAGTTCACATATCATGTGGTTCACCACTCCATGGTTCATGAGTCAATCAAGAATCTCTATGATGGATTTCCAAACAATCCCCATCCAATGGCAGTATGTAGTGCCGTAGTTGGCTCGCTGGCGACATTCTACCAAAATGAGCTGGACGTCAGGAATGAACGGGAGGTAGAAATCGCAATACACAGGCTAATGGCAAAACTTCCTACCATTGCCGCATACAGCTATAAAAAATCAATTGGCCAACCCTTTCAATACCCGGACAACAATTTAAGCTACGCTGCAAACTTTTTAAAAATGATGTTTTCGTTACCCTGTGAACCCTATGAAGTGGATGAAGATGTTGCCAAAGTTCTGGACGTCTTACTGATTCTCCACGCCGACCACGAACAAAACTGTTCGACTAGCACCGTCCGCCTTGTTGGTAGCTCAATGTGCAACCTGTTCGCTTCGGTTTCCTCTGCCATCTACGCATTATGGGGCCCCCTTCATGGTGGAGCTAACCAGGCTGTTATTGAAATGCTGCAAGTCATCCATGATGATGGAGGGAATGTGGATAAATACGTTCAAAAAGCCAAAGACTCAAATGATCCTTTCAGGCTAATGGGATTTGGACACAGAGTTTACAAAAACTTTGACCCTCGCAGCAGAATAATCAAAAAAATGGCCCATAAAATATTTGATAAAGAAGCAAGTCATGAACCACTCCTTGAAATAGCGCTTAAGCTGGAAGAAATTGCTATCAAGGATAACTATTTCGTTGAGAAAAAGCTTTATCCTAATGTTGATTTTTATTCCGGCTTGATTTACAAAGCCCTGAATATTCCTATAAATATGTTTCCCGTGATGTTCGCGATGGGACGCCTGCCAGGCTGGATAGCCCAATGGAAAGAACTTCAGGAAGACAAACAGTTCAGAATAGGACGCCCAAGACAGGTTTATATGGGTTCTCCAACAAGAGATTATGTTCCTATGCAGAAAAGAGAATAGTTAAAAGGAAAAGGATTAGGCTGGCTCTATAGTACAAGTAAAGGGAAACTCTTCCATAGCCGCTGCAGTATGAACCTGCTCTACCTTGAATTCTGCCTGTTCCAAAGGCAAAGTGGCTACATGGCCAGCACCTTGAAGATGGATTTCGTACATCAGTTTTTCCGCGGTCGAATAATCTTTACTGAAGAGATTAATCAGAATCCGGATTACAAACTCCATGGTCGTTACATTATCATCCCACATGATAATTTTGTATAACGGGAGATAGGACTGGTGGGTTTTCCCATCAGATTCCTCGACAACCCCTGGAGATAAAGGTGATGTTTCTACTGACATAGCGAAAAAATTGACAAAATACAGAGATTAGGTAAAACGCCTTGTGAACAATAATATTAAAATAATATTTTAAAAAAAACAATTTTTTTCAATTTTCAGCCTGAACTTATGAGATTTGGCAACCTTAACCTTCTCATTTTACTCATTTCTGTCCTTTTCTTACCAGATATTTTCACTCATGCCCAGCAACCAAAGGTTAAAAAATCAATATTCTTAGGCGAGTACAACAACTTCCTCCCATCAGGAGAGATGGCCCGTTTGCCGGGGAAACCCTGCACTATGACATCAGTTTCCTCTGGTTTGAAAATGCCGCCTCTGCCAAAGTGAGTTTTTTTGAAAAGCAGGGTAAATATTTTTCAGTCCTGGAAGCCAGCACAAAAGGTTTTGTCGGTTTCTTCACAGCCTACCGCAAACATTTTTACAAAACAGAGTTCGAGGTAATTGATTACGGAAGAAAATTGAGGCCCAAAACTTTCCTGCGACAGGTCACGATTGCAAGCAATGTTGAAACCACCACGCACAAATTTGATTATGCTAACCGACTGCACATATGGGAAAAATACGCGAATGATGAAAAAATTGAAAGCGGACAAAATGAGCTCCCATTCGAAGGTGCATTTCACGATATCCTCACCGCTTTTTACAACATACGAAACAGCGCATACGGAAAACTTGAAAAAGGAAAAAAGTTCATCATCAAAACTATTCCTGAAAAGGGACACAGTGAAATTTCCGTCCACATCTTGCCGGAAACGGATCAAGAGCGGATCAGAACCGAAGAGAAACGCGACAAACACGACGACCTGCTGCTCGATGTCATCGTACCAAAAGAAATTTTCAAAACCAAAACAGGGAAAATAACGTTCTGGTCCTCAAAACACTATATTCCTACAGAAACCACTGTCAAAGACTATATTTTACTGGGCGACTTGCATGCGCGTTTCACTAGCAGGGAAATTCACTAGCCAGTATTACGATATCATTCCTGTGAGTGAAAACATTGGCCCCACTCCTGGTGGTTAAACATCAATAGCGGGAACAGGCGGGTCTTGCCAGATATTTACTTCTGTCGTCTCATCTAAAGTAACTGCACCAAACCGGACAGTATATGGCTTTTCATTTTCGCAGTTATACTCAACGGAGATTTTTTCTATATCCCATTTTCCTGACTGAGGACCCACCAAAGTCAAGCTATGGGCAAAGCTGTTAACCTCAAAGTCGCCCTCAAAGTTTTTTCCAGATTCAGCTGAACCGTTAACATTTTCAAATTCCAGTTTGTGATTATTGAAATTAAAATATACCGGCTCATTCATTCCCTGTGAACCGGTTTGCACATTTACTTTAAAAGTGTTGACTCTTGGCATATTTACCTCAAGAAAAAAACGGGTTTAAACCCGCTGCGTGGTCAGTTTCATCGAAAATCGCACCCACCTTGGGCACAGCATTTCTGAACGAAGTATGAATTCCCTGCTTGAGCGTCAAATCCGCAGCACTACACCCCTGGCAACCACCACCCATCTGTATAGTAACCGAATTACCTTTAACGGATAACAGGGTAATATTACCTCCATGCCCCGCTACGCCCGGGTTAACTTCCGTATCAATCACTTTTTGAATACCTTCACGGATATCATCCTCGGTTGGTAATTCTTCAATAATTTTTTCAGAAATCAGGCCATTGTTTTCCTGTAAAACCTCACGGACCACCTGCCCTACTTCTTTTGCCAATGGCTGCCAATCAACAAGAGTTTTATCTTTTCGAGTGATTGTCACAGAGTTCTCACACACCAATACAGTCTCTACATCTTCCAGGCAAAAAAGGCGCTCTGCAAGCGGTGAGTCTGCCGCGCTTTCAAAGTCTGGGAAATACCAGGAAAATCCTGCCATTATTGGCCGATTAACATTAAAAAGACATTGGTCTCCTGTTGCTGAAGGTTGCGCCTTGATTAAAATCTCATCGGAATTTTCCGGAAACAGCTCTTCAGATAAAACCGGCGCCTGTATAACACTACGAACCATTGGCGATTCCTGCTGCTTTTCAGGCTCGGGCTGAGGGGCTTCTTCCGTCAAAGAACCAGTTTCTTCTTCAGGCTTAGTGGCTCCCTCCTCTGGCTGATCTGTTGTCATCGGTGTCTCGACTTCCTGTTTCATACCCGTAAAAAAACGCTTTATAAAATTCAATGGAGTTTTCTCCTATCCAATTTGGTTATCTAGCTGAAACACAACATCCTGCTTCATTATAATAGATGCCAGAATTCTTAAAAAGTCGCAAATCACCCAAGATAATTGTTACAGAAATATCATTTGGGTTTACATCCATAATATTACAGATTGTCGAATGTCCTTAATAAGACATAGAAGTCATAATTGAAAAGCATTTTCCAGCAATTCAATTTTCCAGGTATTTGAAGGATCCATGGTCATGGCTATAACATCAAACCGAACAGGCTTATCTACGATCCTCTTCTGAGACAGAAAGCTTTGGGCTGTTTGAATAATCTTTTTCTGTTTGGTCGGGGTCAACGCAATAAACGGATGACCATATTCATGATTCGATCGGGCTTTGACCTCAATAAAAACGATCACTCCCTTATGGTCCGCAATTATATCGATTTCACCTAATTTTGACCGAAAGTTCTTTTCAAGTATTCGGTAACTCTTTTTTTTCAAAAAATCGAGCGCTGCAGACTCGCCTTCCTGACCAAATTGCAATCGCTCTTTTGTCAAACCAATGCACCTCCCCCCGACATTCCCGCCAGCCGAAGGCTGGTTAATGAGCCGTGTTCCAGTTTTTTCCCCAACCAATATCCACAAGCAAAGGAACTTTAAGAGGAACTACTTCTTCCATTTCCTTTTTAACCAGTTCCTTCATTGTCTTTTCCTCTTCTTCCGGGCATTCAAAAACCAGTTCGTCATGCACTTGCAAGATCATTCTGGATTTTAATTTTTTCTTTCTGATTTTTGTTTCCAGTTGAATCATTGCCAGCTTGATCAAGTCTGCCGCGCTTCCCTGAACCGGAGAATTAATCGCTATTCTTTCTGCCGCCTCACGCACTTGCCTGTTCTGGCTATTAAGATCTGGTAAATAGCGTTTCCGGTTCATAAGCGTTTCTGTATATCCAGCTTCCCTGGCCTGAGCGATGGTTTCCTCCATATAGACCTTGACTCTTCTATACAGGGCAAAATATTGGTCGATGAATTTTTTTGCTTCTTTGGGAAAGATCTTCAACTGACGAGAAAGACCAAATGCACTCAAACCATAAACGATGCCAAAGTTTACCGCCTTGGCCATTCTTCTCGCTTCCTCATCAAGACGAGCCGGAGTGGTCCCGAATATTTCACAAGCAGTACGTGTATGTATGTCTTCTCCCATCTGAAATGCATCCATCAAAGCCTCATCTTCAGAAAGATGGGCAAGAACCCTGAGCTCCACCTGGGAGTAGTCGGCTGAAAGCAGATGATTATCACCTTCGGCAATAAAGGCTTTTCTTATTTCACGTCCCAGTTCAGTGCGTATCGGAATATTCTGCAGGTTCGGGTTGCTACTGCTCAACCTTCCTGTTGCAGCTACAGTCTGATTGAAAGAAGTGTGTACTCGCCCGGTTTTGCTGTAGATATCTTCCTGTAAAGCATCAATGTAAGTGGATTTTAATTTTCCCAATTGTCTGTACATCAATATCATTTCAGGAAGATCGTGTTCTTCAGCCAATTGCTCAAGCACCGAAACATCGGTCGAATATCCACTTTTGGTTTTTTTGATTACCGGCAGTTCGAGTTTTTCAAACAATATTACCGAAAGCTGTTTAGGAGAATTAATATTAAATTTCTCCCCAGCCAGAGAATAAATTTGTTCTTCACGATCTCCCATCAAGTTGTGTATTTTTTGGGAAAGTTTTTGCAGGTGCTTTTGGTCAAGTTTCACACCATGGATTTCCATATCCGCCAAAACTTCTATGAGCGGCAATTCTAAATCATGGAACAACTTCAGGTCATTGTCTTTTAAAAGGGGAGAAAGTTTTTCATACAATCTCCAGGTAATATCTGCATCTTCCGCTGCATATTCGGTGGCACGTTCAATCGACACTTCATCAAACCCTATTTCCTTAGAAGCCGTGCCCACTACATCTTTATATTTAATCGTTGTGTGCCCAAGATAATCCCGGGCCAAATCGTCCATATTGTGCCTTCTGCCTGACGGATTCAAAATATAAGAGGCCAGCATTGTGTCGAAGATCACCCCCTTAAGATTGATGCCTTCGTTACGTAACACAATCAAATCGTATTTTATGTTCTGGCCAACTTTTCCAATTTTCTTGTCTTCAAGTAATGGTTTGAGTTTCTTCAAAACCAGGTCAAACCCTAACTGTTCGGGAACTCCAAGGTAGCTGTGGGCTAACGGAATATAACAGGCGTTTCCTGCTTCACAAGATAATGATATGCCTATGATCCGCGCTCTAACAGGATGCAAGCTGGTGGTTTCAAGGTCTAAGGCAAAAGCCTTTGATCCCTTCAGTTTCTTAATCCACTTTTCTAAATCGGATTTTGCGAGAATGGTTTCATACCGGCTCTCTATAGCAGGAGGGGTCTCTTCAGGATCCTCACCCAATTCCCCAAGTAAAGAAGAAAACTCAAATTCAGAAAATAGATCTTTCAGTTTCGTATTATCAGGAGCTTGACACTTGAGGTCTTGCAGTTTTGTTTCAAGTTCCATATCAGTATTAATAGTGACCAGTTGACGGCTGAGCAATGCCATGTCCTTATCCTTGACCAGTTTTTCCTTAAGCTTTGCCTTGTCCACCTCATCAATCCTGTCATAAAGATCATGGATTGATCCAAATTTGCTGATGAGCTCAGAAGCAGTTTTTGGCCCTACTCCTTTAACTCCGGGAATATGATCACTGGAATCGCCCATTAACCCCATAACTTCAATCACCTTGTCAGGAGACACTCCAAATTTTTCCTTTACATCTTCCTCACCAAACCATTTATTTTTCATGGTATCCAGCATGCGTATACCAGGGCTGATTAACTGCATCATATCTTTATCACCGCTGACGATAACAACCTGAAATCCTTCCGCCGCAGCCATTTTAGCCAGGGTTCCAATAATATCGTCTGCCTCGTAACCGGGAACTTTAACGCCATGAATGTTATAAGCCTGAACCAGAGGCTCAAAGAACGGGAACTGCTTTGCCAGGTCTTCAGGAGGTGCTTCTCTATTAGCCTTATAGTCCGCATAAATCTTGTGGCGAAACGTTTTTTCCTTGCTGTCGAAAGCAACAGCCAGATAATCCGGTTTTTCATCTTTCACCACTTTTTGCAGCATATTGATGAAGCCGTACAAAGCATTGGTGGGAAAACCGGTGGAGGTAGATAGAAACTGTCGAATACCGAAATAGGCCCTGAAAATGTAAGAAGACCCGTCTATCAGATATAGGGACTTGGTTTTGCTCATAAAATCCTCTTAAGTTTGACAACGCTGATCAAGTATAAAGACGTGGCTTTACCGTGTCTAATTAATTGTGTTATTATTATTATTTCAACCGGTTATGAACTATTTGAATTAAAAGGCTTAAGTTGGAGCCGCCAGTAAAAATGCGTGCCCTCAAAGATTCTAAAGAAAATTTGGATGCTCAAACCCAGTCGATCCTTAACACAGCCCGCAAGGTTATGGAGGTTGAGAGTCAGGCTATAGCTGAGTTGGGAAAAAGAATTGATTCTCAGTTCATCGAGGTTATACATCATTTGAACAAATGCAAACACCTTATTGTAACAGGAGTTGGGAAGTCTGGCCTGATCGGGAAAAAAATTTCAGCCACATTTTCCAGCATAGGCCTCCCCTCTATATTTCTGCATGCGGCAGATGCTGGTCACGGTGACCTGGGAATGATTTCTGATGGTGATATGGTGATTGCCATTTCAAACAGTGGCGAAACTGAAGAAGTTGTCAAACTACTCCCGATTTTCAATCGAATTCCTTGCACCCTGGTCGCGATGACGGGCAACATACGTTCCAGCCTGGCGAAAAGAAGCGATTTTGTGCTTGATGTAAGTGTTAAACAAGAAGCCTGCTCTAAAGA
This sequence comes from Nitrospinota bacterium, assembly GCA_009873635.1. Classification (NCBI taxonomy): domain Bacteria; kingdom Pseudomonadati; phylum Nitrospinota; species Nitrospinota bacterium. Next base: position 94,957 of record WAHY01000007.1, on the reverse strand, counting down.
CCTGGTTCCCACAGCCAGCACAACAGCTACGCTTGCTATGGGAGATGCTCTTGCCATGGCATTCATGGAACTCCGGGGAGTTCAGGAAGAAGAATTCGCTCTCAACCATCCCGGTGGTAGCCTTGGCAGGAAACTTCTCACATTAGTCGGTGACCTCATGCATTCAGGCGAAGATGTTCCCCGGATAAAAGAAGACGCAGATGTTTATCAAGTACTGAAAGAAATCTCTGACAAAAGGTTGGGTATGGCTCTGGTATTGGGAAACCAGGATCAACTTCTTGGTATCATAACCGATGGTGATATCAGGCGTCTGATTGAAAAACAAAAAGATATATCTCAGGCACGTGCAATGGATATGATGGCAAGCAACCCAAAAACCATTTCGAAAGACACATTGGCGGCAAAAGCGGTTAGAATTATGCAAGACCATTCCATCACTTCACTGGTAGTGACCAATGATGACCAGGAAATTGAAGGAGTCATCCATCTGCATGATGTCCTCAAGGCAGGTGTCGTTTAACCCTTACCCGAAGCGTTCTTACTTTAATTATGACTTCTGATGAAATAAGAAAAAAATTCCTGCAGTATTTTGAGGAGAGAGGACATGTTGTTGTGCCCAGCTATCCCCTGGTGCCTCAAAATGACCCGACTCTCATGTTCACCAATGCCGGAATGGTGCAGTTTAAAGACGTGTTTCTGGGAGAAGAGAATAAGGACTATAACCGCGCCGTATCTGTACAAAAGTGTGTTCGGGCCGGGGGAAAACATAATGACCTGGAAATGGTAGGGCGAACATCCCGGCATCATACCTTCTTTGAAATGCTTGGCAATTTTTCATTTGGGGATTATTTCAAAAAAGAAGCTATTCTTTTTGGTTGGGAATTTCTAACTGATGTCATAGGGCTGCCCCGCGACCGTTTATATATTTCCGTCTTCAAAGAAGATGACGAAGCGTTCAACCTTTGGGTCGATGAAGTAAAAATGCCGCGAGAACGCATCTACAGGATGGGTGACAAGGACAATTTCTGGGCTATGGGCCCTACTGGTCCTTGTGGACCCTGTTCAGAAATATTCATTGATCAGGGCAAGGATATTGGTTGTGGTCAGGCTTCCTGTGAGGTCGGTTGCGATTGTGACCGGTTCCTGGAAATCTGGAACCTGGTATTCATGCAATATGACCGCGATGAATCGGGCAAGCTCACCCCTCTTCCAAATCCCTGCATAGACACAGGAATGGGATTAGAAAGGTTGGCCGCAGTTGTCCAGGGCCGAACCAACAACTATGATACAGATCTCATGATGTCAATCATCAAAGAGGCGGCACGAATCACCGGTAAGGAATATGGCAAAAATGATGAAACTGACGTCTCCTTAAGAGTGTTAACAGACCATGCACGTGCCTCGGCATTTCTAATCAGTGATGGGGTTATCCCCTCAAACGAAGGGCGTGGTTATGTATTGCGTAAAATAATGCGGCGGGCCCTTCGTCACGGAAAACTGCTGGATCAAAAAGGCCCGTTTTTTAACCGTATCACCAGTAAAGTCGTTGATGATTTCAACGCAGCCTACCCTGAGCTGGATAGCAACAAAGACTTTATTCAAAAAGTTGTCATCAATGAAGAAGAAAGTTTTGGCAACACTCTTCACTATGGAACACAACGTCTGGAGGAGATTCTTGAAAAGGTGCGTAATGAAAAACTCACCGCCATACCTGGAGAGGAAATTTTCAAACTCTATGACACATATGGTTTCCCCACTGACCTTGTAGAAGAAACAGCAAAAGATAATGGATTGAAGCTCGACATGGAAGGTTATACAAGAGCCATGAATGAGCAGAAAACAAAAGCCATGGCTTCATGGAAAGGGTCAGGAGAAAAAGAAGTTGCCCCCTTTTATAAAGAGTTTCTGCAATCTTCTTCAATGACTATTTTTGAGGGTTACGCAAACACCAAAGGCGCAGGACGGGTTATGGCCATATTAAAAAATCAAACTTCTGTTGATTCAGCCAACACCGGAGAAGAAATAGAGTTTCTTACCGACAAGACCCCATTCTATGGGGAGTCTGGCGGGCAGGTTGGCGATGCTGGCCAGGCCTCTAATGAAAATGTGCAACTGGAGATCGTAAACGCGACCAAGCCTTTACCCGGTTTAATCGTTCATAAAGCAAAAGTTGTGCGTGGCACTCTTCAAAAAGGAGACAACCTGGTTCTGGAAGTTAACAACCATACCCGAGGAGACACTGCACTCAACCATTCAGCAACCCATCTTTTGCACGCGGCTCTCAAGGAAGTCCTGGGTGAGCATATTAAACAGGCCGGCTCACTGGTAGCACCGGACAGGTTGCGTTTTGATTACACACATTTTTCACCCCTGACAGATAAAGAAAAAGTTCGAATCGAATCGCGTGTTAATGAAAAAATCCGCAATAATATTCAGGTGACAACTCAGGAAATGGATATCGACAACGCCATTAAAGAAGGTGCCATGGCCCTGTTCGGTGAAAAATATGGTGACACCGTACGTGTTGTCGATGTGCCCGGTTTTAGTAAAGAATTATGCGGAGGAACTCACGTCAAAGCGACCGGTGATATAGGGTTGTTTCGAATCACCTCGGAGGGAGGAATTGCATCAGGTGTACGCCGTATAGAAGCTGTAACCGGAGAAACCGCTTACGAAACGATTCGGGCCGAGCAGGAATCTCTTGCCGCTGTTCGTGGACTTTTGAAAGCACCCACCAACGAAGAAGTGATCAAACTTAAAAAACTGTTGGAAAAAAACCGGCAAATGGAAAAAGAAATCACCTCGCTCAAAGAAAAAATGGTTAGTGGTAAGGAGTCTTCCGGACTGGATGAAGTGCAAAAAGTGGGAGATGTCTCGCTTGTCATCAAAAAGCTGGAGGGCATGGACGCTAAAACCCTGCGCACATTTATCGATAATGCCAAAAATCAGTTAAAATCGGGAATCGTTGTTGTGGGTTCTGTGACTGATGGAAAGGTTTCCATGGCTGCAGGGGTCACCAAAGACCTGACCCAAAAATACCATGCGGGAAATATCATTAAGAATATAGCCGTGATTGTAGGAGGAAGCGGTGGAGGAAGGCCCGATATGGCTCAAGCAGGAGGCTCACTGGTTGATAAGCTTGATGAAGCTCTTAAGAAAGCAGAAGAGCTGATCCGCAGCACCTGACCAAAGTTATATAGAAAAGGACTGGAGAATCCTGTATGATTTTCTAATCATTCAACAATAAAACTTATTGAAACTAGCGAAAAGGATCATGTATGAGTGAAATACTGGGTACCACGGGTTCCACTTCCCCGATCAATCCCATCAGAAAAAAAGAACTGGATGACAATTGGAAAACCGTGGCGGCGAAAGCGGTTACCGATGAATCATTCAAAAAATCTCTGGCAGCGGACCCTATTAAAATCCTTGAAGAGCATGGGTTGAAAGTGGCACCTGACATTAAAGTTATTTTTGACGAGACCAACAAAGAATACACCATCAACATTCCCGCAAATGCCTCGGAAGAATTAACAGCTGAAGCACAGTGGTGGACATGGCGCTTAAAGATGATTAAAGAGTTCTCTCAGGAACTTAGCCGTCAGGTCGGGAACGTAGCGGGGTTCGACGGGGGCTA
>WAHY01000007.1:73085-91223 GCA_009873635.1 Nitrospinota bacterium | reverse complement strand
TTCCCGCAAATGCCTCGGAAGAATTAACAGCTGAAGCACAGTGGTGGACATGGCGCTTAAAGATGATTAAAGAGTTCTCTCAGGAACTTAGCCGTCAGGTCGGGAACGTAGCGGGGTTCGACGGGGGCTACTGATCAATTATAAAAACTATGCGCCCGTAGCTCAGCTGGATAGAGTGGCGGTTTCCGGTACCGTAGGTCGGAGGTTCGAATCCTCTCGGGCGTGCCAATTTCTTTCTCTTTTATTTCAAATGCTTACCTAAATTTTCCCTAGCACCCAAAGTGACCTGCAGTCAGATCACCCCCTAAAGCAAGCTCGATGGTTTTAATATGGAATTCCCCATATATTTGTCTCTTTTGAACTAGAAAGCCCTAATTGACAGCTTCCGACCCAAAGCGGTCATATAATAATAGTAAGGTCTGTTATGTTGCGCAGTTTTGATAATGCCTATCTGGATAAAGTAGAAATTCTGAAATGCTATCTGAAAGAGCCTTATAGCCAGATTCGTTAAAATGCGCCCAATCTTTTGGGCCATGAATATATCCTTTTGAGCCTGCCTCCCGCAAAAATGGTGTTGTGTCAAAAAATGAAACGTTAAGTTTTTTTGCTGTTTTTAAAATTTCCCTGCAGACTTCCAGATGTCTTTTACTTAGCAGGTCGCTATTAACAATAGAAGGTATCCCCATATCAGAATTTATAGATGTGAAATGTGAAATTATTTCATAAGAGGATGTAGTAGATGGTAAGTAAAAAATATGTGCTTCAGAGTCAGGAAAAAGCTCCTTCAATTTTCTTATTGAATATTCAAATATAAAATGGCTGGCCTTAAACATTTCCTTAAACTGTCCACCTTTTATATCACCCGTTTTACTCCCTATTACAATTGGAGGAGCTTGCAAATTACCCGGCAAAGCAACCCTATTTCCACCCACAACTGCTTCGTTAAGAGACTTTTCTGGTATTTGAATGCGACTTGAAGAAGGTACGGAGAAGGCCTCACCACTTTTAACAATATGGGTAACCGAATTCTTTGGGAATATGGTGCTGCCCTGTGAATTAAATAAAGGGTAGGGTGTGCCATTGATAACTACATGTGAAAAAAGTTTTTCTTCAGCCGTAGCAGATATATAAGGTTTAATCTTTTTTGAATTTTCCAAATAAATATTTTTAATTGATTGAATTAAAAAGTTAACAAAAACAAACTTCTTTTCAAACGCAATATCATTTTTTTTAAAGAAATCTTTTTGGTGCCGCTCCAACCATTCATTCAGTTTCACTACATTTAGCAGCTCATAAAAGTCATCACTTTCTTTGTAAAATTTATTTAGATATTGAATATTATTCCCTAAATCATTTCCTTCGTAAAAAAATATCAAAATAGATTTTGGTGGTTTCAGGTTAAACCCCATTGACTTTATATATTCAAATTGATCCTTAGGTCCTTTCCAAATACCATCAAAACTTCCTGCCCCAGCAAAACCAAATGAGACAACATCAGTTTCTAGTTTTCTATGTAAGAAGTGGGCTGGAGAATAGTCTGGATACCATTTCTTGGAATTTCTTGTCAGGTCAAAATATAAATCTCCCACTCCTACTGAGTTAGAGTCTCCAAAGATAGCTATGTAGTCATTGGGAATAACCGATTTCTTAGAATATTGAGCTAAAACTCTTAAATTATTATCGATACCTCCATACAAGCGAAAAGGTACTTTATTCAGTAGTTTTGGAAATAACCATTCGCCAATTAATAAAGTAAAAATTAAACCAAGCACAAATATAGCTGTATTTTGAAGCCAATTTTTTGCACAGCTATTTTCATTACTCATTCTTTTATTAACGGCAGATTTTTAAAATCTAATACCTATTAATTATTGGTATCCACTAAAAAAAGCAAAGTTTTCAGCCTAGCCCAGAATTTCCTCCTCTCACCTTCCAAGTCAGAGATTTAGCCTTCTTAGTTGGAATCAAGTGGAGTAGTGTTATTCTAAATTCCAATAGCAACCTAGGCAAGTGAGTATTAATGCCTGTGTTGTAGCAGTCGGTTGAAACCGCAATCCAAAGCGGACATTAACCATAAAGCTGAACTATTAGTTCGCCCCTCAACTCCACTTTTGTTTTTGATGCTGAATTGATGGTTATCTTAGGTTAAGAAGGTTTGGGGAAATAAATAACCTGATTGAATGTTTAAAAAAGAGGGATGCTTTTTAATTGAAAAGATAAGCTCTTAACTACTATCACCCCATTGAACAGAAGACACAATTCGTTCAAATCTTGGGTTAGCTTTATAAAAAATATCAAAGGCGCCAGAGTCCTGATCAGCTTCCGAGGTAAACCATTGGCCATCCGGAAACACAGTTAAGTCCATCAACCAAAGCATCTGGTCGTCTTTTTTTCTAATAGTGAGGAAGCCATTATCTTTTTTAAAATTATAATCCCCATAAAGAGTCACTGTGGTTCCCGCAGGGCCAGAAAGAGTCAGACTGTGACTTCCAATAACCGTTCCACATACTTCATCACGAAGATCGGGAACATCTTCCCCAATTTCAATTTGTATGTGTGGCGTGCAGGCAAAATTGCTTCTTGCCATGGTCCAATACATCACTTCCTTTTGTATTACCAATTCATCATGTGCGAAAGCAAGAGTTGGGAAACAAACTAAAAAGGTATAAGCAACCAGGAAAAATTTAATTTTCATTGTGAGGCCCATAAGTTTTCATAAATATAGTATGGGTTATTGAAACCCGTATTCCAAGTGGAGAATCAAAAACCGCTCTCCCCTGTGTTTTTATAAGTTATTGAATTAACTATAAACAACTCAGAATTCGTGTCTTGCCATTTGCACGAAATGCAGAAGGGACAACGGCAGGAAGGTATGAAACGACTGCTAACTGAACTGGGATTTCAAAAATTCGGGATGGTTTAACCTCTGCATTTCCTTTTGAGCAATTAATCGGAAAGCCTTCTTACTTTTTTCTTCCAGATCAGGCCCACCCGGCGACTGGAACGTCAGAGGGTTGATCGACCGCCCGTTTTTACGAAGATGAAAACAAAGGTGGGGTCCTGTTGCGGCACCAGTGGCGCCAACATAGCCGATCACCTGACCTTGCTGAACTTTCTTTCCCCGAAACAGGTTTGTCGCGTATCTCGACAAATGAGAATATGAGCTTACATAGCCATTAGGGTGCTTCAATTTAATGTGTTTTCCTGACCGGGCGCTTCTGGATATATTAATCACTTCACCATCACTTATGGCATAAACAGGTGTTCCGGTTGGAGCTGCATAATCTACAGCCCGATGGGCCATGTGTTTTTTATAAATTGGGTGAAACCGCCTGTGAGTAAATCGGGATGTGATCCGCGTATATTTTAACGGACTCTTTAAAAATTGTTTTTTCAAAGGTCGCCCATCAGCAGCGTAATAGCCACCATGCTCTCCTTCAGGTTTGAAGTAGATTGCGGAAAGACTTTTGCCACGGTTCAGTAAGGTAACCGCCCTTATTTTTCCAAAGCCTGAAAACTCTTGTTCAAGAAACTTTTTTTCCACAAGAACCTTAAATGAATCTCCTGCACGCAGGTCTTTAAAAAAATTGACCTGCCATGCAAAGATCTCTTCTAAATCCGTTGCGATCTTATAGCTTCCCCCCGCATCCAACACAGCGTTGATCAGGTTTTCTTCAATGACACCCTCCAGGATATCAAGCTGAGCTTCATAATGCGGCTCAACCATGCGAGAAACAAATCTGGAGCCTTGTCGCTCAATGAGCAATTCATGATTCTTATCTGTTTGATAGGTGAAGGCCGCCAACCTGTTATCAGCTGTCAGTTTGATCGAATATGGCTGGCCAACACGAAGTCGGCTCAGGTTATAAGTGGGCCGCGATTGTTCTACCAGTTCAAAAACTGTTTTTAATGGTATGCCTTGTCCTCTCATCAAATGCGACAAGCTTTGATTACGTGTCACATCTCCCTTAACCAAACGATAGACTTCCTTTTCAGGTACCTGTTGAGATTCAATTTCGGATTCAGGTTGTTCTGGTAATTTTACTTCCTTCGCAGGAAAATCAAGTTTTTTAACCTGAGGTTTATGAGCGAGTTTAACAGGCTCTTTTTGAAAATGATGCGTAGCTCCAATCCCAAAAAAACTGATTAAAGTCACTCCGGCAAACCATATCCATCGTCGACCGTATATATTTTTAGATTTTTTAGAATTTGTAGAATCTTCATGAAGTGGATCAGCCATGCAGCCATTTCTCCGCATTAGAATTATGTCTGTCAAAGGAATTGGGCGACGGGGAACAATAAAACCTCACTTGCCCATAGGCAAACCGGATCGCATTATACATAATTTATCAATAAGATAAAGCAAATAATCGATACTAATTTATTGTTGAGTGCAATCAGTTTATGGACCGGACAAATAAAGAGGAGGATCAATAATACAAATTTTTATCTGGATCCCATTAGCAGGTATGATAATTATCGTATATTGAATTGCTGAAAAGAAAACCCAGGCAGTATAGTCACCAACCATAAAACCTATGACGCAAGCATTAATTTTTGGATTTCTTCTTGGATTGAAACATGCTTTGGAAGCTGACCACGTCGCCGCGGTCGCTTCCCTGGCATCGAAGACAAAGTCGTTTAAAGAAGGCCTTACATTTGGAATAACCTGGGGACTTGGGCATACGATCACTTTATTCCTGTTTGGTTCTGCAGTATTGATTCTTGACACAATGATATCAGAGCAATTGGCTGTTACTTTAGAATTTTTTGTTGGGTGTATGTTGGTATTTATGGGTGGAACAGTTATAAGAGAAATCGTTAAAAAAAATGTCCATCTCCATACACATAGTCATCCTAATGGAATTACCCACCTTCATTTCCACTCTCACGAAGGCGACCAGTCAGGGCATCAATCCAGTCTTCATAAGCATACCCACAAGTTTTCCTTTAAGGCATTATTGGTAGGAATGGTGCACGGTATGGCAGGCTCATCAGCCTTAATACTATTAACTCTCGATTCCGTTGCTTCTATTAAAGCAAGACTTTTTTATTTACTTTTATTTGGTTTCGGATCAATCTGTGGAATGGCTTTACTATCTATCGTAATTATTCTCCCCCTGCGATACACTGAAAGCTCCCGAACCTACCAAAGGTTAAAGGTATTTATCGGTTTAACAACATTATTTCTCGGCATGCTAATTATGTATGAAACAAGCAACGATCTACACCACCTTTCCATAAAATGACAAAATTTATTGCGATTTCCAGTCAATTGTAAAGGTCTTCTCAATTTAAAACGATAAGGTTATAAAGATCAAAGGTTTGAGGAAAGAGCCATGAAAATAGAAGACGCCCTTTTTGGCAAAAACAGACAAAGCTCCTGGAAATTCAAGAAAAAGAAAGATCAGAAGTCTTTCAAGGAGCAATTAGAAGAAAGCCTCCATCAAAAAAAGTCTGAAGTACAAAAACAAGCCAAAAAACAAATTCTGGATATCCTGATTTGAGATAAGCCCTGCGAACTAAACTCAATCAGGCCCATTTTGTACAATAAGTCTTAAGATTAAAAAAAATAATGCTATAATTGTTATCGGTTAAAGCTTACATGGACCACGTATGGATGCTATAAAGGGGGAGCTGATGACAAAAAAAATGCAGTCAGTTTTACTTGTTTTTACAATTTTATTTCTAACCTCTTGTGGCTATCATGGAATGGTTCTTCTGAAACCCACCCCTGGTGCTGACAAAACCTACAGCGTCACCGACTCTGGTACAGTAGAAATTCTGGGGCAAGATATGAAAACAGAGCCCACGCATTGGATTTATGTTGATTGCGAACATTGGAGCGGATGCTTCATGCGTTGCCAGGGAAAAATACAGTCCTGCAAAAATGTAGCTACAGGCTCCAATCTTACAGTGGACCATATAATGTCCAGAGCAGGGTCTTAAGGCTAGCAGAAAAAAATAGGGATTTATACCTATCCATTGTATATTATAATTTTGAATGGTTGCGTGATGGGCTTAACAGGGGAGCCCATGACGTCATGACGGACGCCCTGAAGAGGAGGTGATCCGATGCTATCTGACAGTAGTTCGGGAGCTTCCGGAGTAACTTGTTAACCCCAAGTTAACGTAAGCTCCTGTGCTTCAATAACGCCCCGCTTTATAGCGGGGCGTTTTTTATTCTATCTAAATGGTTAACTCAAACCATTTTTCGTAATATGCCAGCAGATCCTTAACTGACAGAATACCCACCACGTTCTCTCCATTCCGGACAACGAGGTAACGGAGTTTTTTCTCTCTCATTATGGCAATAGCTTGAGACATGAGTTCGCTCTGATCCACATAATCAATATCCGGATTCATAATACTGCCTACATTTGTTGTGCTTGGATCTTTTCCTAAAGCAACCAACTCTCGAGTAACTTCCTGTTCAGATAGCATTCCAACATATTCAGAGTCCTTTTTTACCAATAATGAACCGATACCAAAGTCACTTAACATTTTTGCGGCTTCTTTCACCGAGACCTCAGCATCAATATCCTTTACAGTTGCTACCATAAATGAACTAACAGGATCCATGTTACAGTTCTCCTATAAATTCTTAACTATTCAACTGTAAAAGTTACAAAAATTTGCATTGATAATCAACGCCTTAGTATTTAGATTTCTTAACCCCTTGAAATATGATACTTTTAGCATCGGCTGACAACTAAATACAAGAAAACGAATAATGAGTGTTGAACAAATCATAACAGAAGAAAATAAATATATATTTCAGGTGATTGTAGTCTTATTCGTGGCTTTGGTTGCGAATATTTTTCAAAAAAAAGTTTTTAAATCCCTTGCCGAAAAAGCAAAACGCACCTCTAATAAATGGGATGACGCTTTTCTGATATCTGTCCCCAACCCATTGAGTATCATAATATGGGTAACAGGCATTACCTTTGCCGGAGAAATAATTCAAAAAGCTACAGAGGCGATTATTCTTGATGCCCTTGCTCCTCTGAGGGACGCGATTATCATAGCCTCCCTGGCATGGTTTTTTGTTCTCATCATTCAGAAAATAGAAACCGGCTATCTTGCATCCGGGAAAGATATAGACCCAACAACTCTGGATGCATTATCCAAGTTGGCAAGAATATCTGTCATAATAATAGCCTCTCTGGTAATTCTACAAACCTTGGGCTTCAGCATTTCTGGAGTCCTGGCATTTGGTGGTGTCGGGGGTATAGCCATTGGTTTTGCTGCAAAAGACCTTTTGTCAAACTTCTTCGGGGGGCTCTTTATATATATGGACAGACCATTTGCTGTCGGTGACTGGATACGCTCTCCCGATCGCGAACTGGAAGGAGTTGTTGAAAAAATAGGCTGGCGAGTTACTGTGATAAGGACTTTCGAAAAGCGTCCCCTCTATGTTCCAAATTCAGTTTTTTCTCAAGTCGCGGTGGAGAATCCCTCGAGGATGCAGAACCGCAGAATTAATGAGACCATCGGAATCCGTTATGATGACGCAGATAAAATGGAGATGATCATAGAAAAAGTTGAGAAAATGTTAAAAGGTCACCCTGAAATTGATACGACCAAGACATTAATCGTAAACTTCAATAGCTTTGCTCCTTCATCACTTGATTTTTTTATATACACTTTCACCAAAACCACGAATTGGGAAAAGTTTCACAGTATTAAGCAAGATGTGCTTTTAAAGATTTTAAGAATAGTTGAAGAAAGTGGAGCTGAAGCAGCTTTTCCAACTTCAACCATACATTTGGCCCCAAATGACCTCATAAAAAACCCTGACAATAAAAGCTGATTTCTATGGTATCGCGACTGTTCATTTACAAAAGCTCCTGCATTTTATTATTAAACGCAATATCACTATTGTTATCTATAGGCTGCACCACTCTTGGGCCGGCAACAATAAAGAGTCAGAGAAGCAATTATAATCTCGCGGTACAAAAAACTAACGATGAGCAATTACTACTTAATCTCGCACGCCTTAAATACAGAGACACTCCTTTTTTCATGGAGGTTAGTAGCGTTGCTTCTCAATTCATTCTGTCGACCACGGGAGAGGCAAGCGCAACCCTACAGGATAGTGTTAAGGGATTGTTTGGTCTAGGCGCCTCTGTAGGGATGACCGAAAGACCTACCGTTACCTATTCACCTTTACAGGGAGACAAGTTTATTCAACGCGTACTAGCACCTCTTCCCCTGCAAACCATTACGCTTTTATATCATTCTGGTTGGAGTGTCGAGAGAATATTTCGCCTTTGTTTTCAGCGCATGAATAATTTGAAAAATGCTCCGGGCGCTTCTGGCCCTACGCCCCAAAAAGCACCCCAATTCAAAGATTTTATTGAAGCAACCAAATATTTAGGAGAACTTCAATCCTTGGATCTTTTAAACCTTTCCTATGAAAACGAGAGTGGTATTCCAAAAATTATTTTAACTATTGCCAACGAAGGAAAAGACCAGCACCAACTATTCCCCTTTGCCTTAAATACGGCACAAAAATTTGCTAAATCTCTCAATTTAGAACCAGGATTGAATAGATATGTAATCACATTTACACCAAAAAAAAATACACCTAATCAGATTAGAGTGGTTACACGATCATTATTAGGTATTTTGTTTTATCTTTCTCAGGGGGTGGAAGTACCTGAGCAGGATATGAGAAATGGGAAAGTTACAAAAACACTTAAAACCTCTGGAGAAATTTTTGACTGGAAGGAGGTTACGGGAGAACTTCTCAGAATCAAATCCAACTCTTCTCAACCTGAAAACGCAACTTTAATGGTTTTTTATAGAGGAATCTGGTTTTATATAGATGATTCAGATCTAAAATCAAAATCCACCTTTTCCCTGCTTTCACAAATTTTTTCACTACAGGCAGGTAAGATCAAAGACAATTCTCCTTTGCTCACACTTCCTATAGGGCAATAAAACATAAAAGTTTTTACCCCAGTAATCTTTCAAATCATGTTAAAGATTCGCTCCTTTTACGCAAGGCATTTCTCTTACTGACCAACCTGTCTAGAAACAATTTTCCATCCAAGTGGTCAATCTCATGCTGAACCGCACGAGCCTCGTAACCTGACATTTGATATTCCCGCGCATCACCATTTTCATTTAACGCTTTTAAGGTAATAGATTTTGCACGCTCTACCTTGCCAGTATAGTCTGGAACTGAAAGGCACCCCTCTCTGCCCAAACTCTTCCCTTCATATAAAGTTATCTCAGGATTTATCAGAACCAAAAAACCGTGGTTGACATGTTGTGGTTTATGAGAAATATCTACCAACACAATCCTTTCAGGACGGCCTACCTGTGGAGCAGCTATCCCCACACACCCTGGATAGGAGCGAAATGTTTGCTCCAAATCACGGACAAATTTCTTCAGGCTGTCAGAAAACTCTTTCACAGGACGGGAGACTATCTTTAACCTGTCATCAGGATAAACCAGAATATTCAGGAGAGCCATGATCACCCCAACATAGTATCTATGGGGGTCATACGTGCAACAACATCATTTTCCTGAGCCAACCGCTGTAAAGCTTTCTCTATATCATCATAACTTTTACCAGCAACACCTTCTATATGCATGATATACACGGGGCTTTGTGGGTTGCCTCCTACGTCCGACTCAAGGTTGAGTATATTGAATCCGGCCTTATATAAAACATCGGTTGCACTAGCGACGATACCAGCTTGATCAGCACCATGGATACTTATACGGACATCAGCTTCAATGTGTTGGTGCAGCGCCGCATCTATCTCGTCAAGATGAAAAAGTAATCCTAATTTATCGCATATGGGTTTAAGTTTTTCATATATCAATTCCTTCTTTTCAGGAATGCAAACCATAAGCATGATGGTAAAATTACCACCTAGACGAACCATAGAGGTTTCACCAAGGTTTCCTTTCATCTCATACAATACATGAGTGACTTCAGCAACAATCCCCGGTCGGTCTTTACCAACCAACGCCAGCATAAACCAGTTATTCATCTTTTATCTTCCAGAAAATAAGCTTATTGACTGAGCCATTTTTGAAACAACTCTAAAGCCTCGTCAAAGCGACTCGCCGCAAAACGCTGATCAGTTTTCAAATCATTATCTTTTGAGATCACAATATACTTTTCTGTAATACTTTCATTTTGCACAAAAATTGAAGCCCCATCACCCATCACACATCCCGTTCCACGAAAAAGTTCCTCGTGTATAGCTTTAGAGTTTTTTGAAACGGATAATCCATCTTTATTTATCAATTCGATCATAATAAAAATTACCTAGAATACATTAAAACAGTATACCTACAGATCATTGAGAAAAGATTATAACGAAACCCGGCCGCATAGCTCATTAGGGTATCGAACTCCACTGGAGTTCCGAAAATCTGTATCTGGTTTACCTGATACATAATTAGATTCTTCGCATTATACGTTGTCCAGCAAATGGGTGCATTTCAAAAGATAAAAATACTAACTTAGAGTGCGGCACAACTTAATGGGGCGGGTTACAATTTCAAAAGATTTTTACTTCAATAAGCTACCTCGGCTTGCCACTCTTCAACATTTTCATACAAAGTGTCCCTTTCAACAGGTTTTCTTCCAGATTCCTGAATCATTTGGATTATTTGATCCTTATGAAATATTTGATCCGTGGCTGCTCCAGCCGCGTGTATAATTTTTTCTTCAACAACCGTCCCATCCATATCATCCGCTCCAAAAGACTGCGCAAGCTGTGCGATTTTTGGTGTGATCATGATCCAAAATGCCTTCACATGCGGGAAATTATCCAGCATCAGTCTGGATACGGCCAAAGCCCTTAAGTCCAATTGTCCCGGGGTTGTTTTCAAAAAATTAAGCACTGTATTTTCGGGATGAAACGCCAAGGGAATAAATGTAACGAACCCTTGGGTACGATCCTGCAATTCTCTCAGACGCACAAGGTGGTCTGATCTTTCCTCTTTAGTTTCCAAGTGACCATAAAGCATCGTCGCATTACTTTTTAATCCAACATGATGGGCAGTTTCATGGACCTTGAGCCATTCCTCACCGGTGATCTTGTCACCACAAATTTTTCTCCGTACCCGTTTTGCGAAAACTTCCGCACCTCCTCCAGGAATAGAGCCTAAACCTGCTTCTTTTAAAGCTTCTAATGTTTCGCTTATGGATAGATTGCCAAGACGGGAAAGATACTCAAGCTCCACAGCCGTATATGCTTGAATATGCACAGCAGGAAAACGCTCTTTCAGCCCTTTCAACAAGTCGAGATAATATTCAAACGGATAGTCGGGGTGAAGGCCACCAACAATATGAAACTCACTAACATCTCCCCCATTATATTTTTCTGCGTCTGAAAAAATCTGTTCCAAAGACTTTTCATAAGCATGGGGATGATCGGCCTTGACTCCGAATGCGCAAAACTGACAGCTAAGAACGCATACATTTGTCGGGTTAATATGGCGGTTATGAATAAAGTAAGTCTTGTTGCCATTTAGCCTTTCTCGAACTATGTTCGCCATGTATCCCACGCCCAGGAAGTCGTGAGTCCCCCACAGAGTCACTCCGTCATCAAAAGAGAGGCGGGTCCCGGTCATTACTTTTTCATAAATAGGTTTTAACGAAGAATCTTCAAATTCAAATAACATTTAGATACCCCAAAAGTCTTAAATAAACGGAATTGTCAATTATAACCCACCCATCTCAAAGGAGCAAAAACCCGTTTCGCAAATCTGCTGTCAAGAGTTTTCAAAAATCTGTTCTTAAGCTGGTTTTATATCATGCCAAATAATACATACTTCATACTTTACTTAGCAAGGTCTATGCCCAAAAATTCTTAGTTCGTTAAAGCAATGATTTTTAACAGGTTACTCATAAACAGCTTAATTATCAGGCAAAATTTTGTCTATATTTTTATAAAAAATTTTTGATTGAATAAAATATTTTTTGCTTAAAGAGGTTGCTCATAGCCCAAAAAGAAATAAACCTGCAAACTCAGAGAGTCCTCAATTTACCACCTAGTTTTGGAAAGCATAACTTCGCTGTCTCAAACCCAAATACAGTCAACGATCACAAAGGCCATCAGTCCAATACTGATGATTCCATTCACATTAAAAAAAGCCATGTTCACTTTTGACAGGTCGTCTTTCTTGACCAATGAATGCTCATAAATCAAAAGAAAGGCTACCAGCACTACCCCACCCAGGTAGACAGGGCCCAAGAGAACCGCCGGTTCCGATAGCACCAGCAAAAATACTATCATCACCGCATGCGAAACAAAGGCTATCTTCAAAGCATTCTCGACCCCAAAACGTTGCGGTATGGAATGCAATCGATTCAACTTATCCGATTCGACGTCCATGCAGGAATATAGAATATCAAATCCAATCAACCAGAAAACAACTGCCGCCCCCAACAATAACGACGTGAATGAAATTTCTTCTCGTATAGCCACCCAGGCTCCAACCGGGGCGATCGAGATGGCAAGTCCCAGCCAGAAATGCGCAAAAGCCGTAAAGCGTTTGGTCAGGGAATAAAAAAATACGATTGCCAAAGCCACAGGAGAAAGATAAAACGCCAACTTGTTCAGCATCCAGGCTGAAAAAACAAACAATGCGGATGAGGCCACAAGGAAAATCCAGTAATTACCAACACTGACTTTTCCTGAAGGCAAAGCCCGTTCACGGGTACGCGGATTCTCAGCATCAAAGCGTGCGTCAACTATACGGTTGAAAGCCATCGCCGCACTCCTTGCACCCACCATACACACAACGATCCACACCAGCTTTTCAGTTTCAGGCATTCCGCCCGCCGCGAGAAACGCGCTCATCACCGCAAACGGCAATGCAAACACAGTATGCTGAATCTTGATATCAGAAAAAATGATGGCTAACTTAGAAAACAAAATGACTCGCTCTCAAACTTGGGATTCTTAATTTATAACGAATAAATCATCCGATTTTATATTTTACCACCCCAACCTGCTATTTAATTTGGATTCAGCGTTACCCCTACGGGGCACGAAAGCTTAGGTAGAGCATAACGCACGCTGGCACGCCTGGTGGCGGAGTAGCCTCCGCTGGCAACTATTAATTTCTTTTTCAGCCGAGATATTTTTTTATTGCCAATTATAGCTATTGCTCGTTGGCCCCATGCCTAGTGGCCGCAGATATGATACAGTGTTGACAGTCCAATAAAAAAGCTTTACGCCCATGAAAAATTATAAAAGACTCCTTATATTACTTTCACCTTACAAAAAAGCGCTGATACTTGGTTCATTATGTTTGATTGTCGCGTCCCTGACAAACCTGGCAGTGCCTCTCTATATCAAAAAGCTGGTAGATGTAGTCATGGTCGATAAGAACATGGCGTTGATGAACAACCTCACACTTGGCATTGCAGGACTGTTCTTTATCCAGCTCATTTTTTCGACCGCTCATAATTATTTATTTGATCTTACCGAAAAACGAGCCATCACTGATTTCCGTATCAAACTGTTCAAACATCTGCACACACTTTCACTCAGTTTTTTTGTCAAACGTCGCACAGGTGAAATCGTTTCCCGCATGACCAACGACATCACCACAATTGAAAATATAATCACAGACCTGCCCGCAACTCTGCTGCAGCAATCCATCCGCCTTTTTGGTGGCATTATCATCATTACCTATATGAACTGGAAGCTGACAGGACTGATACTAGTGCTGGCACCTGTTCTGGTAATATTTGCGCGCACCTTCGGACGCAAGCTGAAAAAACTTTCAACCGAAATTCAGGACAAGCTGGCCGTTTCCACGACTATCTTGGAAGAAAACATTTCATGCATCCAGGTGGTGAAATCTTTTGTGCGAGAAAAACTGGAAAACGAGCGTTTCGGGAACGCGCTGGAAGACAGTTTTCAGTCGGCGAAAAAGCGCGTTATCATTTCTTCTTTCTTCGGGCCCAGCATAGGCTTTATCGCGTTTTCAACTTCGCTCATCCTGCTCTGGTATGGAGGACGCGAAGTCATTCTGGGGGCCATTAGCCCAGGCGAACTCATCGCTTTCATCCTTTACGCCACAATAATAGCAGGCCCCATGGGAAGCTTCGCACGCCTCTATGCAAGAGTGCAGGAAGGCATTGGAGCCAGCACAAGGGTCTTTGAAATCATGGATACGAAAGGAGAAGTCCGCGACCAGCCTGACGCCAAAACCATGCCGCGTATTGAGGGTAAAGTTGAAGTTGATAACATCCATTTCCATTACCGTAATGATCAGGATGTGATTAAGGGCATCAACTTTATAATAGAACCTGGACAAACCATTGCTCTCGTAGGCCCGAGCGGAGCTGGCAAAAGCACACTTGTTCAACTCTTGCACCGCTTTTATGATCCGGTTGCAGGACAAATTCGAATTGATGGAATTCCTTTGGAATCGGTTCAATTAGCCAGCTACTGGAAGCAGATCGGCATCGTGCCACAAGAAACCATTTTATTCGGCGGAACCATTCTGGAGAATATTGAATACGCAAAACAAGGTGCGGACAAAGAAGAAATTATCGAAGCCGCAAAAGCGGCCAACGCCCACAACTTCATCATGGAAACTCCCGAAGGATATCAAACCATAGTTGGCGAGAAAGGCATTCGTCTATCAGCAGGACAAAGACAACGTATCGCCATTGCCCGGGCAATTTTGAAAGACCCTCGCATTCTAATACTTGATGAAGCCACATCGGCCCTGGATAACGAGTCCGAATTGCTGATACAGGAGGCCCTGGACAGGCTGATGCAAGGCCGTACATCGTTCATCATCGCTCACCGGCTTTCCACAATCCATAACGCTGATCGTATCATTGTGATGGATAAAGGAAAGTTAGTGGAAAGTGGTAACCACGCACAGCTTATGGAAAAAGAAGGACTCTACTATAAACTCTATACGTTGAAGAGCCTGCAACTGGTCGAGGATGCGGAGGTAAAAAACACCTGAGCCGACTCAACACCCTGAGCACCTCTTCCTTATAATATTTCAGCTTCCAGCATTTTCCCAAACTAAAAAACTGGGCCAACCTTGTAGAAAAACTCCATCCTACGCCCGATTCCTTTTGCGGAACAAGTTGTTAAAGTTTGGACTAATGTCCCCTGTTTCGGAACCAAGGAAACTTTTGAAAACTTTGATCATCCGCCGGCTTTAAAAGCACCGGCCTCTTTAACGGGACCCCATGCGCCGCGCAATTTCTCTTGTAGTTCTTCTATTAGTTTTTTCTCCATGGTCTGAGTTATCCGCCGAACAAACCTCCATGAAGGAGGAAACGTCGTTCTTTGCCAGCTGGTTCTGAAAACACTTTATGAAACTCAAACTTTCCCGCAATCTGCATATAAGAACTTTTTTTTCGGGGACAATGTTTGTTGCGTTTCTAAAAAAATTTCAAGGGCCCATAAAAGATTATGAAAAAAATATTAAAAGTTTAATTTTCTTAATATTACCCTTGCATTTTAGTTACTCAGGTCATATTATAGTTTCGTTAGCTAAATGGCCGAAAATCTTTATCTGAAAGCTTTTTCCGCTTAAGAAAATGGGGAATGTTTTCAAATAGAGATTTCTCGCCTTTTTTTCATTATATAGTTGACTTTTCTACCAAACTGCGTAGACTGTTGCGCTTTTTGGATTTCGCTCTTTGAAAATTGAATAGGTGTCAAATGATGTTGCGGGTCTAGCAACAATTACTTTGTTTGTTTTTTTTGGATTAAATTTCCATGTTTTATAACTGGAGAGTTTGATCCTGGCTCAGAACGAACGCTGGCGGCGTGCCTAACACATGCAAGTCGAACGAGAAAGTTTCCTTCGGGAAATCAGTAAAGTGGCGCAAGGGTGAGTAACACGTGAATAATCTGCCTACGAATTCGGGATAACTCGGCGAAAGTTGTGCTAATACCGAATAAGACCACGTCTCTTATGTGATGTGGCCAAAGGAGTCTCAAACTCCGTTTGTAGATGAGTTCGCGCACCATTAGCTTGTTGGCGGGATAACAGCCCACCAAGGCTACGATGGTTAGCCGACCTGAGAGGGTGATCGGCCACACTGGAACTGAGACACGGTCCAGACTCCTACGGGAGGCAGCAGTGGGGAATATTGCGCAATGGGCGAAAGCCTGACGCAGCAACGCCGTGTGAGGGATGAAGGCCTTTGGGTCGTAAACCTCTGTCAAATGGGAAGAATTCTGACGGTACCATTAGAGGAAGCCCCGGCTAACTCCGTGCCAGCAGCCGCGGTAATACGGAGGGGGCAAGCGTTGTTCGGAATCATTGGGCGTAAAGAGTATGTAGGCGGCTGGATAAGTCAGACGTGTAAGCCCACGGCTCAACCGTGGAATTGCGTTTGAAACTGTTTAGCTTGAGTGCAGAAGAGGAAAGCGGAATTCCCAGTGTAGCGGTGAAATGCATTGATATTGGGAAGAACACCGGTGGCGAAGGCGGCTTTCTGGTCTGCTACTGACGCTGAGATACGAAAGCCAGGGGAGCAAAGGGGATTAGATACCCCCGTAGTCCTGGCCGTAAACGATGGGCACTAGGTGGAGGAGGTATCGATCCCTTCTCTGTCGCAGCTAACGCATTAAGTGCCCCGCCTGGGGAGTACGGTCGCAAGGCTGAAACTCAAAGGAATTGACGGGGGCCCGCACAAGCGGTGGAGCATGTGGTTTAATTCGACGCAACGCGAAGAACCTTACCTGAGCTTGACATGCACGGGACAGCCCTGGAATCAGGGTTTCTCTTCGGAGTCCGTGTGCAGGTGCTGCATGGCTGTCGTCAGCTCGTGTCGTGAGATGTTGGGTTAAGTCCCGCAACGAGCGCAACCCTTACCTTTAGTTGCCAGCGGGTTATGCCGGGAACTCTAGAGGGACTGCCGGTGACAAACCGGAGGAAGGTGGGGATGACGTCAAGTCCTCATGGCCTTTATGCCCAGGGCTACACACGTGCTACAATGGCCGGTACAAAGAGTCGCAAGACCGCGAGGTGGAGCTAATCTCATAAAACCGGTCTCAGTTCGGATTGGAGTCTGCAACTCGACTCCATGAAGTTGGAATCGCTAGTAATCGTGGATCAGCATGCCACGGTGAATACGTTCCCGGGCCTTGTACACACCGCCCGTCACACCACGAAAGCCGACTGTACCAGAAGTCATAATGCTAACCTTCGGGAGGCTAGTGCCTAAGGTATGGTTGGTGATCAGGGTGAAGTCGTAACAAGGTAGCCGTAGGGGAACCTGCGGCTGGATCACCTCCTTTCTAAGGAGCACTTATCACTATAAGTGATACAGCGCTATCTAGATCGATACCCGCAATGTCTTTGACACCTGTTCTTATTTATTATTTGGACACTTCACATAGGAAGTGCGCTTTAAGCCTGTGAACGGGCCTATAGCTCAGTTGGTTAGAGCGCACGCCTGATAAGCGTGAGGTCGGTAGTTCGAATCTACCTAGGCCCACCATCACTTGGCGTGAGGCCGGTTTGCTATGGCAAATGCGGGCTGGCAATAGGTTGTCTCGGCTTAAAGAGATGTTGCTGTTTGCCTCCCCTGGTAAGGGGTTGAGTCTGGAGTTCCCATGATCTGGGGGTGTAGCTCAGTTGGGAGAGCGCCTGCCTTGCACGCAGGAGGTCATCGGTTCGAACCCGTTCACCTCCATGCTCCGGAATTTGCGGTGTCGGAAAAGATTTAGAGTTTTTAAAATGCCCCTGGCGGGGCGAGTGTTCTTTGACAATTGAATATAGTTTGAAGTAGCTGAGGATTTAAAATTTGGTCAAGCGTTTAAGGGCTTGCGGTGGATTCCTTGGCGTCAACGGACGATGAAGGGCGTAGCAAGTTGCGATAAGCTTCGGGGAGCCGCTAACAGGCGTTGATCCGGAGATTCCCGAATAGGGTAACCTTGCACGGGTTATACCGTGTAATCCCTGGCTGAATTCATAGGTCAGGGAAGATAACCAGGGGAATTGAAACATCTTAGTACCCTGAGGAACAGAAAGCAAAAGCGATTCTCTGAGTAGCGGCGAGCGAAAGGGGAACAGCCTAAACCAGACTGTATGTTAAAGCTCGTGGGCGTTGTACATCTGGGGTTGTGGGTTTTAACCGGGCGGAGCTACGAATCCGCCGGGATGTA
>WAHY01000007.1:58772-72986 GCA_009873635.1 Nitrospinota bacterium | reverse complement strand
CGATTCTCTGAGTAGCGGCGAGCGAAAGGGGAACAGCCTAAACCAGACTGTATGTTAAAGCTCGTGGGCGTTGTACATCTGGGGTTGTGGGTTTTAACCGGGCGGAGCTACGAATCCGCCGGGATGTAAGAAAAACATGTTTTAGCTTAAGAAACTGGAAAGTTTCGCCATAGAGGGTGATAGCCCCGTGAGCGAAAAGGCATGTTCATCCCGGGTTAGATACCCGAGTACTGCGGGACACGTGAAATCTTGCAGGAATCTGGGAGGACCACCTCCTAAGGCTAAATACTGTTGACGACCGATAGTGGACTAGTACCGTGAGGGAAAGGTGAAAAGCACCCCGGTGAGGGGAGTGAAATAGAATATGAAACCGTAAGCCTACAATCAGTGGGAGCACTATATTTCCGTTTCGGCGGAGACAGGTGTGACCGCGTACCTTTTGCATAATGAGCCGTCGAGTTACTTTACTTAGCAAGGTTAAGCCGTTAGGTGTAGCCGTAGCGAAAGCGAGTCTTAATAGGGCGATTAGTTAAGTGGAGTAGACCCGAAGCCGGGTGATCTATCCATGGCCAGGGTGAAGCGAAGGTAACACTTCGTGAAGGCCCGAACCAGTAGTCGTTGAAAAGACTTTGGATGAGCTGTGGATAGGGGTGAAAGGCCAATCAAACCCGGCAATAGCTGGTTCTCCTCGAAATAGTTTTAGGACTAGCCTTGCATAAAATAGCATATGGAGGTAGGGCGCTGGATGGGCTAGGGGCCTCACCAGGTTACCAAACCCAACCAATCTTCGAATTCCATATGTGGTACTGCAGGAGTCAGACTATGGGTGATAAGGTCCATGGTCGAAAGGGAAAGAGCCCAGATCACCAGCTAAGGTCCCAAAGTCATGCTAAGTGGGAAAGGCTGTGGGAATACACAGACAATCAGGAGGTTGGCTTAGAAGCAGCAATCCTTTAAAGAAAGCGTAATAGCTCACTGATCAAGTGTACCTGCGCCGAAAATGTAACGGGGCTAAGCATGGCACCGAAGCTGTGAATTGGAAACCATTTCGGTGGTTTCTTCTGGTAGAGGAGCGTTCCATACTGGGCTGAAGCTCGACCGTAAGGACGGGTGGACTGTATGGAAGTGAGTATGACGGCATGAGTAACGATAAAACAGGTGAGAAACCTGTTCGCCGAAAATCCAAGGTTTCCTGAGGAAGGGTAATCCTCTCAGGGTAAGTCGGCCCCTAAGGCGAGGCTGAAAAGCGTAGCTGATGGGAAACGGGTTAATATTCCCGTACCGGCCAGATCGCGTTATTAGCGATGGGGTAACGTAGAAGGGTAGTCTATCCGGGTGTTGGATGTCCCGGTACAAGCAGGTAGGAGGGTGGTTTTGGCAAATCCGGACCGCCATTCAACTCCGAGATGTGATGTGGAGCTTCTCTTTCGGGACAAGCGAACTAGATGATCCCATGCTACCTAGAAAAACCTCTAGTGAGTGGTTTGGCCGACCGTACTCTAAACCAACACAGGTGGATGAGTAGAGAATACTAAGGCGCTTGAGAGAACTCTGGTTAAGGAACTCGGCAAATTGACTCCGTAACCTAGGGATAAGGAGTGCCTCCATTAGGTGAAAGAACTTGCTTCTGGAGCTGAAGGGGGTTGCAGTGACCAGGTAGCCGCGACTGTTTACTAAAAACATAGGACTCTGCGAAGTCGCAAGACGATGTATAGGGTCTGACGCCTGCCCGGTGCCGGAAGGTTAAAAGGAGGGGTTAGTCTTCGGACGAAGCTCTGAATTGAAGCCCCGGTAAACGGCGGCCGTAACTATAACGGTCCTAAGGTAGCGAAATTCCTTGTCGGGTAAGTTCCGACCTGCACGAATGGCGTAACGATGGCTACACTGTCTCAACCAGGGACTCAGTGAAATTGACATACCGGTGAAGATGCCGGTTTCCCGCGACAGGACGGAAAGACCCCGTGCACCTTTACTACAACCTGATATGGAATATCGGTTTAGTATGTGTAGGATAGGTGGGAGACTTTGAAGCTTCGGCGCTAGCCGAGGTGGAGTCATCCTTGAAATACCACCCTTATTACACTGCTATTCTAACCTCGATCCCGTGAATCCGGGTCAGGGACAATGTCAGGCGGGTAGTTTGACTGGGGCGGTCGCCTCCTAAAATGTAACGGAGGCGCGCGAAGGTTCTCTCAGGCTGATTGGAAACCAGCCTTCGAGTGCAAAGGCATAAGAGAGCTTGACTGCGAGACTTACAAGTCGAGCAGGTGCGAAAGCAGGTCTTAGTGATCCGGTGGTTCCATGTGGAAGGGCCATCGCTCAACGGATAAAAGGTACGCCGGGGATAACAGGCTTATCGCCCCCAAGAGTCCATATCGACGGGGCGGTTTGGCACCTCGATGTCGGCTCACCGCATCCTGGGGCTGAAGCAGGTCCCAAGGGTTGGTCTGTTCGCCCATTAAAGCGGTACGCGAGCTGGGTTTAGAACGTCGTGAGACAGTTCGGTCCCTATCCGTCGTGGGTGTTAGATATTTGAAGGGAGCTGCTCCTAGTACGAGAGGACCGGGGTGGACAAACCTCTAGTGTGCTGGTTGTGATGCCAATTGCATTGCCAGGTAGCTATGTTTGGAAAGGATAACCGCTGAAAGCATCTAAGCGGGAAGCCAACCCTAAAACAAGATATCTCTTCTTCCTTCGGGAAGACTAAAGACTCCTTGAAGACTACGAGGTTGATAGGCAGGATGTGTACGCACAGTAATGTGTTCAGCTAACCTGTACTAATAAGTCGTGAGGCTTGACCTTTTTATTTCCCCACTACTTCAGACTAATTCAATTGCATTAAAATATCGGATTTTTCCGGTCTTGATAGCGAAAGGGCCACACCCGTTCCCATTCCGAACACGGAAGTTAAGCCTTTCAGCGCCGATGGTACTGCACGGGCAGCTGTGTGGGAGAGTAGGACGAGGCCGGGCTTTTATTCAAAACGCCTCCAACATAAGTTGGAGGCGTTTTTTTTTATCCGCACCTTGCTTTTTCACAATATTCATCGTCTTCCACTTTCCCATTCCCCTCACCCTGAAACCCCTCTCTATCCCTTTTAAAAAGCAACACTTCCACCCCTCCAAATTATTCTAAAATTCAACGCTTTTTCATTGACAATATGTACCGGCTTGGTTACTATCGCCCTTCTATTTAACCGTGTTTTTATCGCCAGCTCAAAGTTCAATTAACTGTTTGTTTTTGGGGATTTAAGACGGCTCATAATGAGAGGTTTTAGATTGGCTGGCTATGAACCAGCAGGTCTGCACCGGTTAACTGCGTTCATTAAAAATCTCAGGTAAATTAAGCATATGCTTGAAGAATACATAGGCGCGGCAATCATGTTTCTCATGGCCTTGGGAATAGCCTGTGGCATGGTTGCTATGACATCCCTCTTGGGTCCCAAAAGGGAATTCGCTGACAAAATGGAACCTTTTGAATGTGGCGAAAGCCAGTTGGTTTCTCCTCACCAGCGTTTCTCCGTCAAGTTTTATTTGGTTGCCGTCTTGTTCGTTCTATTCGATATCGAAGCTATTTTCTTTTTCCCCTGGGCCGTTCTATTTAAAAGACTGGGCATGTTCGGTTTCATAGAAATGCTGTTGTTTATTTTAATTCTTGGGATTGGGCTTTTATATGTCTGGAAACGTGGCGGACTCGACTGGGAATAAGTGTTAAAAGACCTGATTGGGTCTAACTATTAATTAAAAAAACGATGCCTGAAGAAAAAATTATTGAACGCATAAAAGAGCATTACGGTTCTTCAGTGATAGACAGTCACAGCTTCCGTGACAACCAAACGGTCACTGTAAAAAAAGATTGCGGTAATGAGTTCTTCAAGTTCCTGCGTGATGATCCGGAGTTAGCGTTTAATTTTTTAATGGACATTACTGCTGTGGACTATCTCTCCAAAAAGGATGAGCGATTTGAAGTGGTTTACCATTTCTACTCCTTAAAATATAACCATCGTTTAAGAGTTAAAATTCCTGTGTCGTTGGAAGACTGCAGTACCGAATCGGTAACGCCTCTCTGGAAAACAGCAAACTGGTATGAGCGTGAAATCTGGGACATGTATGGTATCAAATTTCGCAACCATCCAAACTTGAGGCGGATTTTACTTTACGAAGAGTTTAAAGGACATCCTTTACGCAAAGATTATCCTATCAACAAAAGGCAGCCCTTGATAGGGCCGCTGAATTAAGGAAAGACCATGTGGGTCGACTTAATCATTACGCTGATTAAAATCTTATTCGTCTTCGCGGTCACCGTTGGTTTTTTTGCCCCGGTTCTGACCTGGGTGGAACGTAAGCAGAGTGCGCTCATGCAAGATCGCATTGGGGCAAACCGTGCAGACATAATGGGCTTTACAGTACTGGGTCTGTTTCACATCATCGCCGATGCGCTGAAG
Source organism: Nitrospinota bacterium (assembly GCA_009873635.1). Classification (NCBI taxonomy): domain Bacteria; kingdom Pseudomonadati; phylum Nitrospinota; species Nitrospinota bacterium. Next base: position 68,542 of record WAHY01000007.1, on the reverse strand, counting down.
ATGTTCACCAAAGAAGATTTTATTCCTGAAGGTGCCAACAAGGTCCTTCATACTATCAGTCCGATCATAGCTCTGGTCCCTGCCCTCCTGACATTTGCGGTTGTCCCTTTCGGAGGACAATACACCCTGTTTGATACAAAAGTTAATCTGGTCATTTCTGATCTTGATGTCGGACTTTTATTTGTATTCGCAATAGCATCATTAGCAACATACGGCTATGTAATCGCCGGCTGGAGCTCTAACAACAACTGGTCTCTTTTAGGTTCCATGCGAACTGCTTCCCAGATGATTTCCTACGAAGTCACCATGGGTCTTACCATCATTGGAGTCCTGATGGTTTATGGCTCGATGAAGTTGACTGAGATTGGTGCGATTCAGGAGGATTTCTGGAGGTGGGGAATTTTTCTCCAGCCCGTTGGTTTCTTCATGTTTTTGACAGCATCCATTGCTGAGAACAAACGTATCCCCTTCGATGCCCCGGAGGCAGAGTCGGAATTGGTCGCTGGTTATTTCACAGAATATAGTGGTCTTAAATTCGGAATGTTTTTCATGGCCGAATTTGTAGAAATGGTCACGATCGGTGCGATCATGACCATTTTATTTTTGGGAGCGTGGCATATTCCGTTTTTAACAACTGCCACTTTGCTTTCCTGGTTTGACTTTCTCGGTACTACAGGGTCAAACCTTATCGTGATGTTAATTCATGTAGGCGTGTTTTTTGCCAAGGTGGTTTTCTTCATTTATTTGCAAATGATAATTCGGTGGACACTTCCCCGATTCCGTTATGACCAGATCATGAAGCTGGGCTGGAAAATTCTTCTGCCCTTATCCCTGGCGAATATTCTTGTTACCGGGCTTGTCATCCTGGCGCTGAATTAAAGGAGTACGCTCATGGCTTACTATGTAAATAGAAGATCAGAAATGACATGGTGGGAGAAGTCTTATATCCCCGAAATATTAAAGGGGATGTGGCTCACTTCCCGACGTTTTTTTCATAACCTGTTTGGATTCATTCCTTTTTTTCTTGGGACTGAAAAAGATAGAAGGATTATGACCGTTTATTATCCGGAGGAACAGGTTGAGTATCCGGTTGCTTACAGGGGAAGACCTGTTCTGGCTCAGAATGAAGACGGGCACCCCGCTTGTGTTGCCTGCGGTCTGTGCGAAATCGCCTGCCCTGCCTATTGCATACACATTGAACCCGGACAAAACACTGGCAAACAAAACCAGTATGAAAGATGGCCGGATGTTTTCAACATTGATTACGCAATTTGTATTTTTTGCGGAAATTGTGAAGAGGCTTGTCCTGAAGAAGCTATTTTTATGAGCGATGATTGTGAAATATCCATGCTGGACAGAAAAAAAATGCTTTACACCAAAGAGCAGCTTTTGACTCCGGTTGCTGATTTACAAAAGCGGATTGAATTCACCCGAAATATGTACGCTAAATGGAACTACTGATTTTTTATCCACTGGCCGGGCTTTGTGTAGTGCTTGCCCTGGGCGTTGTTTTTAACAATAGCCCGGTAGGATCTGCCATATCACTGATCGGAATGATGTTGGGCCTTGCAGGAATTTTTGTTCTGCAACAGGCACACTTCATTGCCATTTTGCAGATCATCATTTATGCCGGTGCGATCATGGTTCTATTTATGTTCGTGATCATGCTCTTGAACCTGAAAAAGGGTGATGACAAAGGCTGGATAGCAAGAGAACAAAATTTGTTGCTCTCGGTTTTAACCGGGCTGCTTGCAATAGGAATTTTATATAAAATTTCGGATATTATTCTAGGCGCAGAGATGGGCGCACCGGCTATCCTTCCGGATAGTTTTGGCACGGTAGCAGAAGTTGGTGAAACCTTGTTTACTGACTTCGTATTACCTTTCGAAGTGGCATCAATACTTTTACTTGCGGCGATGGTCGGGGCCGTTGTCCTGGCTAAAACCAAATTGGACTGATAATGCTAGAAGATACTGTTCCTTTATCTCATTACTTGATGTTAAGCGCGACCCTGTTCGTGATCGGCATTGTTGGCGTCCTCATTCGCAGGAACGTCATTGTTGTATTTATGTCCATAGAGATCATGTTGAACGCAGTGAATATTTCGCTGATCGCGTTCGACCATTTCATGAATCTTTCGAGCGGGCAAATTTTTAGTTTTATGGTGATGTGTGTGGCCGCTGCCGAAGTTTCGGTCGGACTGGCTATTATCATTGCCTTGCATCGGAATAAACCGACTGTCAACCTGGATGAGTTTAACCTGTTAAAGTGGTAGAAAAGGTATGTTGCTAAAATTAACCTGTCTGGTTCCTCTTTTTCCATTGATCGGATCCATCATCAATGGATTTTTTGGGCTGAAAATCGGCAAGAATGCTGTAGGGCTTGTGGCTTGTGGCAGTATGGCCCTTTCGTTTCTTACCTCAATCCTTATCTATATCGGCTACCTCCTGCTGCCTGAAGGACAGCATATATACGAACAAGTCGTATGGACCTGGTTCGGAGCCGGAAATTTCAATGTTGACTTTGGTTTCCAGATTGACCCGCTGACCCTGGTTATGATGTTTGTTGTAACGGGTGTTGGTTTCATCATCCATGTCTATGCTATTGGCTACATGCATGAAGAGTTCAGTTACTACCGGTTCTTCGCTTACTTCAACCTGTTTGCCTCCGCCATGCTCCTTCTCGTTATGGGCAATAACTTCCTGCTCATGTTCATTGGCTGGGAGGGTGTTGGTTGTTGTTCCTATTTTCTCATTGGCTATTACTTCGAGAAAAAATCTGCATGTGACGCTGGCACGAAAGCTTTCATCGTAAACCGTGTGGGTGACTTCGCCTTTCTATTGGCGGTCATGTACATCTTTAATATCTTCGGCACTATTGACTTCTCCGATGTCATGCACATGGCTCCTGAGAAACTGGTCTATGGTGGAGAAGTCGTGACCATCATCACCATGTTGCTCTTTGTCGGCGCAACGGGTAAATCTGCACAGATTCCGCTTTACACATGGCTGCCAGATGCTATGGAAGGCCCGACTCCTGTTAGTGCCTTGATCCACGCGGCCACAATGGTAACGGCTGGTGTGTATATGGTTGTCCGCTGTAACGCGTTATTCAATTTATCACCTCTAACCATGACCGTTGTTGCGTTTATAGGTGGTGGTACGGCGGTGATGGCGGCAACCATAGGAATGACCCAGTTCGATATCAAACGCGTTCTGGCATACTCCACGGTCAGTCAGATTGGTTATATGTTTCTCGCTTGCGGTGTTGGTGCATACACGGCTGCTATTTTTCATCTCGTAACCCATGCTTTTTTCAAAGCCTGTCTCTTTCTGGGTTCCGGTAGTGTCATTCATGGAATCCATGGTGAACAGGATATGCGTAAGATGGGAGGATTGAAAAGCCACATGCCTGTCACCTACTGGACCTTCCTGGTATCAACTCTGGCGATAGCTGGAATCTTCCCCCTATCGGGTTTCTTTAGTAAGGATGAGGTGCTCTACCACTCTTTAATGGATGGCAATATTATATTCTGGGGTATGGGAATTTCCGCCGCATTGTTGACAGCTTTTTATATGTTCAGACTGGTCTTCATGACTTTCCATGGTGAATCCCGTGTCGATCCTTCGGTCCATCCACACGAGTCGCCAAAAGTAATGACCATGCCTCTTGTAATTCTGGCTGGGCTTGCGACTGTTGGGGGGTTATTAGGCATACCCTTCCATCATTGGTGGCATATTCATATTTTACATAGCTGGTTGGAACCGGTTCTTCATTTCGATCTGGCTCATGCACTGGAGCACTCTGAACACTTGCTTCATGAAGTTGGACGCCATGCGCCTTCCTGGGCACACCTGTTGGAACCGGCTGAACATGAATGGTGGATAGAACTGATGCTGATGTTCTTCTCCCTGGCAGTTGCCATCTCAGGTATATTTGGCGCTTACATGTTTTACATTAAACGTCCCGACTTGCCAGACAAGTTCACGGAAGGTCAATGGGGTGTGGATCTGGTTACAAACAAATACTATGTGGACGAACTTTATGACGAATCAATCGTACAGCCCACAGTCGAAGGCTCCAAACTTTTGTGGAAGGAATGCGATGCCAAAGCTATTGATGGCACCGTGAATGGCACCGCCAACACAATAGGATGGTTCAGCCGCCAGGCACAGGTGTTTCAGTCCGGTTTTGTCCGTAATTACGCATTATTTATTGTTGTCGGGTTTATTAGTCTTTTATTGGTGATGTTTTAAATGTTTTTAACTTTCATCACATTTCTACCCTTATTCGGGGCACTGTTCCTGGCATTTATGCCGAAGGAAAATGAAGGTGCAATAAAGCAAACCGCTCTTGCTATTGCGGCGGCGGATTTTCTGCTTTCACTACTGCTTTGGACCAACTTCGACAACACCACTCACAAAATGCAGTTTGGGTTGAACATTCCATGGATCGAATCATGGGGCATCAACTACCACATTGGGATGGATGGTATCTCACTTCTCCTTTATGTGATGACCACCTTCCTGACCATGATCTGCATCATTGCATCCTGGGATGTTAAGAAACATATCCGCGAATATATGATGGCCATGCTTGCTCTTTCAACAGGCATGTTGGGTGTTTTTATCGCCCTTGACCTTTTCTTATTTTACGTATTCTGGGAATTCCAACTGGTCCCCATGTACATCATAGTTGGAGTCTGGGGAGGACCACGCCGGATTTACGCGTCTATCAAGTTCTTCTTGTACACCGCTGTCGGCTCACTTCTTATGCTAGTGGCCATCATCTGGATTTATTTTCATGTCCAGCAGACTACAGGTGTGGGGACTGCTGATATTCTTTATATCACCGAACATCTTGATGTCCCCCTCGATGCCTCCAAATGGCTGTGGATGGCCTTCTTCCTGGCTTTTGCCATCAAGGTACCCATGTTTCCTTTCCACACCTGGTTGCCAGACGCCCACGTTGAAGCACCCACTGCGGGTTCTGTCATTCTGGCGGGTGTCTTGCTTAAAATGGGAACTTATGGGTTCCTGCGTTTCAACCTGCCCTTATTCCCCCAGGCGTCTTACGAATTTGTTCCTATGGTTGCCTGGTTGTCGATCATCGGAATCGTATACGGAGCACTGGTAGCAATGGTGCAGGAAGATTTGAAAAAACTGGTCGCTTATTCCAGTGTCAGTCACCTGGGTTTCATCATGCTGGGAATATTTGCTCTCAATCCTTATGGAATTCAAGGGGCTTTAATTCAAAATATTAATCATGGAATCAGCACCAGCGCACTCTTCCTGCTGGTTGGTGTCATCTATGACAGACGTCATACAAGGTTGATAAAAGAGTTTGGCGGATTGGCTAAAATCATGCCCAAATACACAATTTGTTTTATGATTGTGGCCCTTTCTTCGATCGGGTTACCCGGTATGAATGGGTTTGTTGGGGAATTTCTAGTATTACTTGGAATATTTCAAGTCAATGGGGTCTGGGCGGCTTGTGCCACTTCAGGGGTCATACTGGCAGCCTGTTATATCCTTTGGATGTTTCAACGTGTCATGTTTCTTGAATTGGATAATCCGGAAAACAAGAACCTCAAAGATATGAATATCAGGGAAATGTTTACCGTTGTTCCGTTGATCGTTTTGATTTTCTGGATAGGTTTATATCCTAAACCCTTCATGAAAACATTTGATTCGTCGGTCAATCATCTGGTATCAAAAGTAAGCCCCGACAATTTCCGCCCCACCCAGGATCATCATGACAGTGGCGGCCATGGAGAACACGCTCAACTCATTACACAAACTGAAATGGCCAGTTTGAACCACAAGCTTCAAATGCCCAAAAAAGTTTTTATTAAGGAATAAATAGTGGAACCGATTTTAGCACCTGAATCAATTGACCTGATTGCCCTGGCGCCTGTGCTCGTGCTGAGTGTCTTCGCCATGATGGTACTGGTCGTTGACCTATGGGGGGGACGAAACAAAACTCTCCTGATGTTTGTCAGCCTTGTTGGCCTGTTGATGACGACCATCAGCGCATTTGCGAAGCGTCCGCTTCCTGCTTATTCCTTTAACGACAGCTATGTCGTTGATAACTTATCTTTATTTTTCATTTGCATATTCACCATCAGTTCTGCACTGGCAATTCTATTATCCGCAGAATACAACGAGCGGGAAGGCATAGGTGCAGGAGAATACTATGCTCTCATCCTGTTTTGTACTGTTGGAATGATCCTTCTTGCGTCATCCACAGATATGATCATGATATTTCTGGGTATCGAAATTGTTTCGATCTGCCTTTACGTCCTGGCAGGAATACGCCGTGGAGACCATAAGTCTAACGAGGCGGCTCTTAAATATTTTCTGCTTGGTGCATTTGCAACCGGTTTCTTGCTGTATGGAATGACTCTGGTTTATGGTTCAACCGGTACCACCAACCTGTTTAAAATCGCGGATTTTGTACAGAACCCATCGGCACAGGCCAATCCCCTGCTATTGATGGGACTGGTACTTCTGGTTATCGGGTTTGGCTTCAAAGTAGCTTCTGTGCCCTTTCATATGTGGGCCCCCGATGTCTATCATGGTGCGCCGACTCCAGTGACCGCTTTCATGGCAGTAGGACCAAAAGCCGCGGCATTTGCCGCTTTTTTCCGGGTCTTTGCTGAAGCCTTTCCGGAAATGTCGCCATCCTGGGAATTGCTTCTCAGTATCATAGCCGTTCTCAGTATGTTCGTAGGCAACCTTGGTGCCATCATGCAAACCAACATCAAAAGAATGTTGGCATTTTCCAGTATTTCTCATGCGGGATACATATTGATGGCGGTCATAGCCAAAAACTCTCTCGGCAGTTCAAGCCTGCTGTTTTATATGCTGGCATATGCTTTCATGACCTTTGGAATTTTCGGCATCATCATTATTCTGGGTCGCAAAGGTGAAGAGAACCTGGAAATCAAAAATTATTCAGGCCTGGCTTACAAGCATCCCGTTATAGCTTTGTGTATGACCATATTTCTCCTGTCGCTGGGTGGGCTGCCACCTTTTGCGGGATTCGTCGCCAAGTTTTATATCTTCAGCGCGGCTATTCAGGAAGGGTTGCTCACACTGGTTATCATCGCCGTGCTTAACAGCGCCATCTCCCTGTATTACTACCTGAAGGTCATTGTCTTTATGTATATGAAGGAGCAGGAAGCAGAGTTTAGAGTCTCCCTGACACCCATGACCCTGTTCGTAATCTTTATCGGTGTAATCGGCACCATCAACCTCGGTATCTTCCCAGACGCGATCATCGCCCTCGCCTCGCACTAGGCGTGCGGTCAACGAGTAATAATCCATTCCACAAAAATAATAATTGGCCACAAAATATAGATATTTCAATTTTTAAATTGGACAAATTGACCAGCCGTCAGGGGCACTTAGTAAAGACTCTCCAAAAATACAAAAAATAACTTTCGAATGATTCTTTCCAGTTTCATCTTCTTCCCCTGCAAAGGGATGCTATAATTCCCATTCTTAAATAATTCATTAGTGAGGCAGGTTGGCGTTATGAAAATGCATCATCTGGATAAGGAAAAAGTAGAAGCAGTCATGCAAAAAGTGAAGGAAGTGGTCGACTCAGGTCAATATCCTCCTGATATTATAGAAGAAATTTTTAAGCTTTCAGAAGTGGACGGCGAAAAATTTCTCGAATGCAAGGCCCACCCTATTCAAAAGGAAAAGGTGAATTTTGAAATTGACCCGGAAAAAGGAGTGAGGTTTTTTGACCCGTTCAACTTTTTCACCCGTGGCATCTATAAAGATATGGATGGATTGACTATCTGGACCATGGATAATCTGAAAGAGCCATGGGAATACGACGAAAACTAGCCGTTTTCTTATCTACCCACGCATAAAAAAAACCCCGTGCCTGTTGGCACGGGGTTTTTAATAAGACAGTGCTTTTCTCTTTTAACTTTTTTCCTGATCTTTACTGAAGTCGTAAGACCCTTTTCGCGGGAGAGATGCCGTAAAACTATCTGCGGCGTCTTTCATAGCTTTATCCTTAGCTTCCCCTTCTTCCTCAGCCTTTTTTCTAATCGCGGCTTCTTTTTCTTCGTCGGTCATATCTTCCTCGGCCTTACCTTCCCCGACCTGTGCCGCTTGTTCGCCCTCTTCTACCGCTACCTCTTCATCACCTTCTTGCGCTTCTTTCATAGAAGTTTTGAAGTTTTTAATACTACGGCCAAAAGCACTTCCAATTTCGGGAAGCTTTCCTGCCCCGAAAATAATCATAATGATGATCAAGATGACCATCAACTCAGGAAAACCAATTCCCATCATAACTCTTATCCTCCCAGTATTAGATAATAGGCTTCTGGCCTCTTGCAGGACATCTACCTACAGAAACTCTTAAGTGATGTTATTGCAGTTTAGCCTTTTTTTATAAGTGATTACAAGGGGAAATGCCCTTTATTCGGGTTATCAGGGGCTCTTTCAGCCTTGACGAAGGGAATCTATCGCCTTTTTATAGTCTTTTGCGTTAAAAATTGCCGACCCGGCAACTAATACGCTCGCCCCTGCCTCTGCAATATCAGCGGCATTATCAGAGTTGATACCACCATCTACCTCAAGTGCAATGGGGTGTTCATAGTGCGTGGTGATCTCACTCAGGTTCTCGATCTTGTCCAAAATAGATGGAATAAACTTTTGCCCCCCAAATCCCGGGTTGACCGACATGAGTAAAACCATATCAATCTCGTGCAAAATTTCTTCTAAAGAGGAAAGCGGAGTTGCAGGGTTGAGAACCACCCCCGACATTTTATCCTGATCCTTGATCAGCTGAATGGTACGGTTTAAATGAGGACAAGCTTCAACGTGGACAGTAATTATGTCCGCACCAGCTGAAATAAATTCACCTATATATTTATCGGCATTTTCAATCATCAAATGCACATCCAGCGGCAGTTCTGTCACTTTTCGTATAGATTCTACAACCGCCGGACCAATGGTGATATTAGGCACAAAATGCCCATCCATAACATCAACATGAATCCAGTCGGCTCCAGCCTGCTCTACCGCCTTGACCTCATCTCCCAGCCGGGAAAAGTCTGCGGCGAGGATTGAAGGAGCTATGATCACCCCACCTTTTTTCTCGGCCATTATTTAACTAATCCTCTTCAAAAAATAAATCGAACGAAGCATAGCATAAGCTGTTAAATCGTTCCATTTTTATAATCCTGTGACACAAAGCCTCTGGAACTGAATGACTTATTTCATTATAATGTTGAACTTTATACCCCACTATATTAATGCCCATGCAGACCATGCTTGAAAATCTCCGTGAGAGGATCAAGAACCTCTTAACGCAAGATCACAATTTGCTATTGCTGGCAGCCGTGATCGGATTTCTTGCAGGTTTGGCATCTACCCTGTTTCGCAGACTGATAGAGTTTTTTGGGGATATATTTTCAGCAGATGGATTGGAAGTCATTGGAATAACGGGCTCAGTGGTCCCTCTCTTGCTGCCAATCATGCCAATGATAGGCGGGATCATTACCGGTATCATCTGCCACTTTTTCCCTGATGCTGTCAAAGAAAACGGTGTGCACCGGGTCATGCATGCCGTTGCCATGAAAGCCGGGAAAATACGTAAACGAACTTTACTGACCTGCTCGACCACCTCTGCACTCACTATAGGTTCCGGAGGTTCAGCTGGACGAGAGGGACCCACTGTGCAGATAGGTTCAGCCGTAGGCTCTGCTCTTGGTAACCTGTTCCACCTTTCCCATGAAAGAGTTC